>JBBSPK010000047.1:0-18363 GCA_038258875.1 Chitinophagales bacterium | reverse complement strand
TATTTTAGGATACCTGGGTATTGCACTGGAACATCCTCTGAAATTAAATAAAGCCGCATCTGCTTTAATTACCGGAGTATTATGTTGGACTGTTTATATACTGCAGAGCGAATCTTCTCAGGTTGTAAGTGAACAACTGGTAGATCATCTTGGTGAAATATCATCGATTTTATTTTTTCTCATGGGAGCAATGACCATAGTAGAATTAATTGACTCGCATGGCGGCTTTAACATTATTACGCGGAAAATAACGACTACAAGCACGCCAAAATTATTACTTATAGTTACTGTAATTACGTTTGTTTTGTCTGCCCTGCTGGATAACTTAACCACGGCCATCGTAATGACTTCATTATGCTCAAAAATATTGAATCAAAAAGAGGATAGGCTATGGTTTGCAGGAATGATCATTATTGCGGCCAATGCCGGGGGAGCATGGTCGCCATTAGGGGATGTAACTACTACGATGCTTTGGATTGGTGGGCAGGTGACAGCCCTTAATACTATAAAACAATTATTGCTTCCAAGCATTGCGGTATGTGTAGTTCCTGCATTAATCGTTGCTTTAAGGTTCAAAGGGAAAAAATTCATCTCAAAGCCGAAGGAGGCAAGTACCATCAAAGAAAAAAGGGAGGGAAAAATTATTCTTTTTTCAGGGATCGGTTTCCTGCTCTTTGTTCCTGTCTTTAAGACCGTAACAAATCTGCCCCCGTTTATGGGCATGTTGCTGGCATTAGGTTTAATATGGATACTTACCACCGTGATCCATAAAAATAAAGATCCCCAGAGTGTGAGGCAATTCACTGTCACCAAAGCATTACAAAAAATAGATACACAGAGCATTTTGTTTTTTCTTGGAATATTATTAGCAGTATCTGCACTTCAATCCTTTGGGTTATTGAAAATACTGGCGACCTTCCTTAATAAAACCCTCCAAAACGATTATTTAATAGGGATAGCTTTGGGTATTCTTTCGGCTATTGTGGATAATGTACCATTGGTTGCTGCATCCCAGGGTATGTACGATTTATCATCTTATCCCCCCGATCACCCATTTTGGGAATTCCTCGCTTTAACCACCGGAACAGGTGGCAGCGCAATAATAATTGGCTCTTCTGCAGGCGTCGCTGCAATGGGTATTGAGCAAATCGACTTCATCTGGTATTTGAAGAAAATAAGTTTACTGGCATTAGTTGGTTTTGCAACAGGCATCCTGGTTTTTCTTTTACAGCAAATGTGAGAAGCCAACAGTTTATTAGATCCTCCGAAAATAATAGCCGGGATAAATTAACATGAAGCATGTAACAGCCCCCAGATGTATATTTTGTTTTCTTATACAGTTATTCTAATTTTGTGTCACCAGGCGGATTTGTTTATTGTTCGGCCTGGTAATTTTGCTTTAGCTGGCCGGTGCCATCTACAACTGAACTAATAAACGAAAAAACATTCTGTATAACTCTCCAGGATTTTTAAATTTCGTTTAATTTTTCAATTTATTTTTTGTTACCGGCATTTACAGCAGTGGGCAGCCCAGTTGTGTCACTCACTTGTACATGTTACCTATGTGCAACAGTAAAGCAACATTTTTTTAAAATATTCAAAGTTTGATTATGAAAAAAACAATTCAGCAATGTCTCAATGAGAGGATTCTTATTATCGATGGCGCTATGGGCACCATGATACAGCGGCACAACCTGGAAGAAAAAGATTATCGCGGCGAAAGATTTAGCGGGTGGCATAAAGATGTAAAGGGAAATAATGATTTACTCAGCATCACCCAACCAGGAATAATTGAAGCGATACACAAACAATATCTCGAAGCAGGTGCAGATATAATTGAAACCAATACTTTCAGCAGCACATCCATTGCCCAGGCAGATTATGATATGCAAGCATTGGCCTATGAATTAAATGTAGCCGCGGCGAAATGCGCAAGAAATGCTGTCTCCAAATTTTTAGAAAACTGTAAAACCACCTCTTCCGGAGGAGGTTCGAAGGAGGCTTTTGTTGCCGGTGCCATAGGCCCTTTAAATAAAACATTAAGTCTTTCACCAGATGTAAATAATCCTGGTTTTCGGGCAGTAACCTTCGATGAAGTTGCAACGGCGTATTATGAACAAATAAAAGGTTTGGTTGAGGGTGGGGTTGATATGCTTTTAATAGAAACGATTTTTGATACCTTAAATGCAAAAGCTGCTATTTATGCTATCAAAAAGTATTTCAGGGATACCAAACAACAGGAACTTCCTGTTATGATAAGCGGAACTATCACTGATGCGAGCGGAAGAACTTTAAGCGGGCAAACGCTTGAAGCTTTTTACATTTCTATATCACATGCGAATCCTTTAAGCGTAGGATTAAACTGTGCATTGGGAGCAAAAGAAATGCGTCCCTACATTGAAGAACTTAGCGAATTGGCAACTTGTTACACATCAGCATATCCCAACGCAGGCCTGCCAAATGCGTTCGGTGAATATGACGAACAACCACATGAAACCGCTCATATTATAGAGGAATGGGCAAAAGAGGGTTTTGTGAACATTGTTGGAGGATGTTGCGGCACTACGCCAGATCACATTAAGCATATCGCGGAGCAGGTAAAGAATTTTAAGCCAAGACAACTGCCGGTGCCGGAAGAAATGTTGGCATAATTATCAATTGAGTCTTTTTTAAAAACCAATGACAGAATCAACCTTACAGCCTTTCTTACGCCTTTCCGGTTTAGAACCTTTGGTGGTTCGGCCGGAAACCAATTTTGTGAATGTAGGCGAACGTACAAATGTTACGGGATCAAAAAAATTTGCCCGTTTAATAAGAGAAGGAAATTATGAAGAAGCATTATCGGTAGCCAGGCAACAGGTCGAAAGCGGTGCCCAGGTTCTTGATGTAAATATGGATGACGCATTACTCGATGGCGAAAAAGCAATGACTACCTTCTTGAATCTCCTACAGGCCGAACCGGATATTGCGAAAATTCCTGTAATGATTGATTCTTCGAAATTCAATATTATAGAAGCAGGTTTAAAATGCGTACAGGGAAAATGCATTGTCAATTCTATCTCTATGAAAGAAGGAGAAGAAAAATTCCTGGAACAGGCATTTATTTGTAAAAGTTTTGGCGCATCTGTAATTGTTATGGCCTTTGATGAAAAGGGACAGGCAGATACTAAAGAACGCAAAATTGAAATTTGCCAGCGGGCTTATCAAATTCTTACAACCAAAGCCGGCTTTCTCCCACAGGATATCATATTTGATCCAAATATTTTTGCAATTGCCACAGGCATAGAAGAGCATAACAATTATGGCGTCGATTTCATTGAGGCCACACGGGAAATTAAGAAGTTGATGCCTCTTACAAAAGTAAGTGGCGGTGTGAGTAATGTTTCCTTTTCGTTTCGTGGCAACGACACCGTTAGAGATGCCATGCATGCGGTCTTTTTGTACCATGCTATACAGGCCGGCATGGATATGGGTATTGTAAATGCCGGGCAGTTGCAGGTTTATGAAGAAATTGAGCCTGCACTAAAACAGTTGTGTGAAGATGTGATTTTAAACAGGAGGGAAGATGCTACAGATAAATTACTTGCTTTTGCAGAAACTGTAAAAGCCAAAGGCAAGGCGATAGTTAAGGACGAAGCATGGAGAAACAATACAGTAGAAAAGCGTTTAAGCCATGCGTTAGTAAACGGAATTACCGATTTTATTGATACAGATACTGAAGAAGCCAGGCTGAAATATCCTAAGCCCCTGGAGGTAATAGAAGGTCCCCTTATGGATGGAATGAATATCGTTGGTGATTTATTTGGAAGTGGAAAAATGTTTTTGCCCCAGGTAGTAAAAAGTGCACGCGTAATGAAAAAGAGCGTTGCGTGGCTTTTCCCATTTATTGAGGCCGAGAAAGAAGAAAGAAGGCTTTCGCATATTGCCGAAGGCACAAAAAATGAAGAGGCTTCCGGTCCTCCAAAAATCTTGATGGCAACTGTAAAAGGCGATGTGCACGATATAGGGAAAAATATTGTGGGCGTAGTTCTTGGCTGTAATGGTTATGAAGTAATTGATATGGGAGTGATGGTGCCCGCCGAAAAAATTTTACAGGCAGCTAAGGAAAACAACGTAGCTCTTATAGGGCTTAGTGGACTTATAACGCCCTCACTTGATGAAATGGTACATGTTGCAAAGGAGATGAAGAGACAAAATTTTGAAATGCCATTGCTCATTGGAGGTGCCACTACATCGCGTATGCATACCGCCGTGCGCATAGCGCCGGAATATGATAATGGCGTTCTTCATGTTTTAGATGCCTCACGAAGTGTAACAGCCGCTGGGAGCTTATTAAGTAAAGAACAAAAGCCGGAGTTTTTAAAAAAGATTAGAGAGGAATATGATAAACTCAAAACTGATTTTGGAAACAAGAAATCTGCGAAAAGTTATTTGTCCTTTAAACAGGCACAGGAAAACGGCGCAAAAATAGATTGGGAAAATTTTACGCCTGTTACTCCTTCCTTTACCGGCGCAAAAGCTTTTAGTGATTATGATTTGGAGGAAATTTCAGGTTACATTGATTGGCAGCCATTTTTTATTGCATGGGAATTACATGGAAAATTCCCGCAAATATTAAAGGATGAGAAAATTGGTTCTGAAGCAACTAAGCTTTTTAATGATGCAAAAAAATTGCTCGATCAAATTATTGCAGAAAAATGGCTCACAGCAAAAGGTGTTGTTGGGTTTTGGGAGGCGAATAAAACGGCTCCTGATACCGTAACAATTTATGACGCTGGTAAAGAAATTAATCGCCTTGAATTTTTACGTCAACAAATTAAAAAAGTGCAGGGCCAGCCAAATTTATCGTTAGCAGATTTTATATGCCCATCCCCACAACACACTAAGCAGGTTGAAGAGGCTACTGAAGCCCCTTCCCGAAGGGAAGGGGAAGTAGAATTTCCGTTGAGCGAAAAAGAAGTAGAGAATGCTGTAAAATTAAAAGCTCATCAATACAAGTCAGCCACATCTGATCTAAATTCCCTCTTCGGGGGACAGGGGGCTTCTGGTGATTTTGGGTATCAATGGGCCGATCCTTCAACTTATAAATTATTAAAAGAATTTGCACTACTGCATAGGAGTAAGCCAACGCCTGCAGAAGAAAAACTTTGGGATTTATTTAAAACGAAGCAGTTAGAGGGTTATAAATTCAGAAGACAACACATTATCGGTTCCTATATTGCTGATTTTATATGTCTTGATAAAAGATTAATTATTGAGGTAGACGGGTTAATTCATCAACTTCCTGAAAATAAATTAAGCGATGAAGAAAGAACCGTGTGGCTTAGCAGCATTGGATTTAAAGTAATAAGATTTACAAATAATGAGGTTATAAATAATACCGGTGAAACAATGAATATAATTTCTTCAGTATTGCAATCTCAACCGGGTATAAAAGAAAACAACCCATCCTGGCAAAACAGTAATCAGATTGGAGAGACAACTGAAGATGAGGCGGAATTTACATTGAACGAAAAAGAAAGGGAGAATGCTTTAAGATTAAAAGATCATCAATACAAGTCAGCCACATCTAATCTAAGTTCCCCCTTCGGGGGACAGGGGGCCTCTGATTTCATTGGCGCATTTGCAGTGTCTATTCACGGCATCGAACCACATATCAAAAAGTTTGAGGAAGAATATGACGATTATAATAAAATAATATTACAGGCTTTGGCAGATAGGTTTGCGGAAGCATTTGCGGAATTACTACATGAGAAAACCAGAAAAGAATTTTGGGGTTATACAACGGAAGAGCACCTCACTACACAGGAATTGATTGAAGAAAAATACCTGGGCATCAGGCCTGCACCTGGCTACCCCGCCTGCCCTGACCATACAGAAAAATATAAGTTATTTGAATTGTTGAATGCTACAGAAAATGCAGGCATCACCCTTACGGAATCGTTGGCAATGTATCCTGCATCATCAGTTTGTGGCTGGTATTTTGCGAATCCTGAAAGCAAATATTTTGGAGTGGGAAAAATTTCAAAAGACCAGGTTGAGGATTATGGAAAAAGAAAAAATATGCCGGTTGAAGAAATTGAAAAATGGTTAAGGCCTAATTTGGAATAACTATGATTTTAAAAGTAAACAATCCGGCAGTATTAATAAATTTTTTTTATGCGCATCATTACTTACAACGTAAACGGGATAAGAGCGGCAATAAGAAGAGGCTTTATCGACTGGCTTAAAACAGATCCGGCGGATATCATTTGCCTGCAGGAATTAAAAGCAGCAAGAGAAGATATAGATGTTGAATCCATAGAATCAGCCGGTTACCGCATGTACTCTTTTTCGGCGCAAAAAAAAGGATATAGTGGAGTGGCTATTTTAAGCAAGCTTTTACCAGATAATGTCGAGTTTGGCCATGGAAATAAGCAGAGTGATTTTGAGGGGAGAGTGTTGCGGGCAGATTTTAAGGATATTACGGTGATAAGCGTTTATTTTCCATCGGGCCGGAGTGGCGAGCATCGGCAGTCTTATAAATACATATGGCTCGATGAATTTTTGGATTATCTCAATGAGCTAAGAAAAACGCGACGAAAAATAATTGTATGCGGTGATTATAATATTGCCCATCAAGAAATTGATATTCATAACCCGGTGTCCAATAAAAAAACAACCGGTTTCTTACCTGAAGAAAGGGTATGGCTTACCAAATTTTTGGAGAATGATTTTATTGATAGCTTTCGTCATCTCAATAAAGAACCTCACCAGTATACTTGGTGGAATGTTTTAAGGCCAAGTACCCGTCTTGAAAATAAAGGATGGAGAATTGATTATATCAGTGTATCATCTAACCTGAAAGATATGATCAAAGATGTGAGAATATATCCGGAAGTAAAACATAGCGATCATTGTCCGGCATACCTTGAAATAGGGCCATGACAGGATTTTACTACATGTTTGCAAAAGGATAAAAAAATGTAAATGAGATGAACATTTATTGCATTTCGCACACTTTTATTGTCTGTGCAATAATTGTTAATATTAATAATATTAATTTATTTCCACCTCATCCGTTTTTTCTTTGAAAGTCTTTACTGCAAAGGCTTTTGAAACAATCGACCCGAAAGCCTTGACTGTATTGAGTTTCAGCGTTCGACAGCTTGCGAAGCCAAAACCTGAATTTTAATGATCAATTCAAAACCTTCGCCAATTGCGGATTTCAGCAGAAGGAAGTGCAAAAAAAAAATTATAAAAAATTTTGTCGCAATGAAAAACCTTATATATTTGTTGCTGTTAAAAAATCAAATAAAATTATTATGAACAAAGCTGAACTAATCGCCAAAATGGCTGATGATGCAGGAGTAACAAAAACACAGGCAAATGCTTCTTTGGATTCTTTTGTAGAAGCAGTTACTAAAACTTTAAAAGGTGGAGGTAAAGTAACCCTTGTTGGATTTGGAACTTTTTCTGTAAGCAAAAGAGCTGCCCGTAATGGCCGTAATCCCCAAACAGGTGCGGTAATTAAAATTAAGGCTAAAAAAGTAGCAAAATTTAAAGCGGGTAAAGAACTATCAGCGAAAATCTGATTGTTGGTAAAATTTTTACAAAGCAAGATGCATTTATGTATCTTGCTTTTTTATGCTTGTTCAATTGAAACATAACAGCTAAATTTTTTATACAAAATTCTTATAAATGGGACGTGGAGATAAAAAAACAAAAAAAGGAAAAATATTCAAGGGTTCTTTTGGAAAAGTAAGACCTTCCAAAGCAAATACAACCAGCAAACCGGCGACTAAAAAAGAAGTCGAAAAAAAATAAATCCTGGTTTAGGGAGCCAATCTTTCGATTTTCCACGTACCTTTTTTGTTACTGGTATATTGAATACGATCGTGGAGCCTGCCCGGCCTTCCCTGCCAAAATTCCACAAGCGACGGATGAACAATGTAGCCTCCCCAATGAGGTGGACGGGGGATATTCTGCAGGCCGAATTTTTGTGTATAATCAATTACGTTTTTTTTAAGGACCTCTCGGTTTTTGATCACTTCACTTTGTGGTGAACTCCATGCACCAATACGACTTTCTGTTGGGCGTGTAGAAAAATATGCATCACTTTCTTTTTTGCTTATTTTACTTATTTCTCCTTCAATTCTGATTTGTCGTTCCAACTCTTTCCAGAAAAAAAGCAGAGATACAAAAGGATTACGCTCAATTTCTTTTCCTTTGCGGCTTAAGTAGTTGGTAAAAAAAACAAAGCCCGTTTTTTTTATTTCTTTCAGTAATACAATTCTTGCTGAAGGCTTCCCCGACGTATTACATGTTGCCAATGTCATTGCATTTGGCTCTTCAATTTTGCTTTCCAGCGCCTGTTGCCACCACCTCTCAAATTGCCGTATGGGATTTATATCAATGTCTTTTTCTAAAAGGAATTGCAATTGATACACTTTTCTGATCTCGCCAATCGAAGTAACTATGCTCATATTTTCAAAATTTCTAAATTCAAATTTAATGAAGGATTTATGGATATGATTTAATAAAAAAAAGCACTCACCAAATAGAATGCTTTAATTTTTTTGAAAAAATACGATAACTATAAAGGAGGATTCGGGTTATTTGGGTCCTGTAAGGGTGTACCGGGTGGTGGTGGCGGTGTAGGTGTATTGCTCGTATTACCCATTTTGCTTTCGATATCTTTTTTGATATTATTAAAGCTGTCTTTTATATTGTCTGTGGGAGACCTAAACATATAAGCAGACCCTAAAACCCCTATCGCCGCTATTGCGCCAATGTATACTCCGAACCCTACAAGCGACCCACCCATAATAGAATCACTTGCCTTGAAATAAAAATAGATGATACAAAGCAGAGCAATAGCCGCGGCTACCAAAACAATTCCCCACATTGTTTTATCAAGATTTTTTGTTTGATCTCCTAAATAGGCAATTGCACCACTGGCTATAAAACATAAGAAAACCAGGATGCCAATATCGTGCATTCCATTTTGACTTTGAGTATATCCGAAAATAGATATGGAAATCCAGGGTAAAAACATTGAAATAACGCCTAAGGCAGCAGTAATTAAAACAAATTTCCTTTGTTTGCTCATTGTTTGAAAATTCATAAGTGTAAGTTTTAGTGAATGATGATAATTAAAGTATGTAATACTGGAGGTATCTGAGATAGGCTAATTCTGAAAATTAAAAAAATGTTTCTTAGAAAACAAGGATAACATTTATTTTATCTCCTAAAAAATATAGGTATAGGGATAAAAACTGCTGTTGTCAGTTTTTCGTCCGGGAAAGCGCCTCATTTTGAAGAAATAATTCTTCGAGATTTGTCTTTAGTTTTATTTTTTCTTCTTCGCAAATAGCCAGTTTACTTTCAAGCTCATTAAGATGAACAACGCGTAATTGAAGATTAATATCCTTTTTATTGAGTTCTACAATTCTTCTTCTTAAATCATCGGCCTCACTTTGCAATTCTATGTATTCCTTCTGTAACATGGAGTGTTTTTCGCGAAGTGTTATCTCAGAAAGTAATAATTGTTCCAATTCCTTTTCCCGCTCTGCACCTGCCTCCAGCTGTCTTTCCAGGAGGCTTGCATGGTTTTGTAGTGATTGAAGATCTTGTAGCCTTGTTTCATAATCGCTTTGAAGTTCAACCCACCGGGTACTGTTTTCTGATAAGTTTTGTAATTTATTTTCAGCTTCTTCAAGCTTTTGGATAGCAAGATCCAATTCATTTTCAAGTTTTTCCTTTAATGTATTCTCTTCATAATACATTTCTTTCCAATCTTCTTCCTCTTCCTCTACTGTAACGGGTATTGATTTTTTTTCAGGGGAGGATCTTAATTTATTTAATTCCTCGAGCGCTTTTAACCGTTCCTGTAATTTGGAAAACTGGATTTCATAAAATGTAGTATTATTTTCAACGGATTGTACCTTCTTATCCAAAGCTCTCAGTGCATCTCTTTGTATCGGAATTGCATCATTTGTATTATTGTTCCTGTTGAATCTTAAAAAATATCTTTTATCGGCTGGTAAAAATTCGTAGCTGCTTACGATCATGCGATACGCAAATATGATACAGGTAATAAGAATAATAAGAGAAACTATCCACCATACCAGCATAGGTAACTATTTTTTTAAAAAATAATAATGCTCAAAAATATGATTCTAAAATTTCGGGGACTACATCCTAAGGAATTCACAGGTATTAGCCTGATTATATAAAAAAGCAGGCAGGGATAGAAAGCATCTGTAAATTAAACAATATTATCCGGAAACCAAAGTGCCTACTTTTTCTCCTGTTACTACCCTTAACAGGGTACCCGGCGTGTTCATATCAAAAACAATTATCGGAAGCTCATTTTCCATGCATAACGTGAATGCGGTCATATCCATCACTTTTAAGTTTTTAGTTATACATTCAGCGAAAGAAAGGGTTTCAAATTTTTGGGCTGATTTATCTTTTTCAGGATCCGCTGAATAAATACCATCCACTCTTGTACCCTTTAATATCACGTCTGCCTTTATTTCAATCGCCCGTAATGAGCCTGCTGTGTCTGTTGTAAAATAAGGATTGCCTGTGCCGGCTCCAAAAATCACTACCCTTCCTTTTTCAAGATGTCTTATCGCACGGCGGCGAATGTAAGGTTCAGCGATTTGCTCCATCTTAATTGCGCTTTGCAGCCTTGTATATACGCCTGCTCTTTCAAGACCGCTTTGGAGTGCCATTCCGTTAATAACCGTAGCGAGCATTCCCATATAATCTCCCTGTGCTCTTTCAATGCCTGTTTCAGCTTCATTCATTCCACGGTAAATATTGCCGCCTCCAATTACAATTGCCACCTGAACTCCAAGTTCAGTTATTAATTTAATATCCTGTGCATATTGTGAAATTACCTGGGAATCAAGACCGAAATTATTATCACCCATTAAAGATTCGCCGGAGAGTTTGAGAAGAATTCGATTAAATTTTGGAAGCATATGGCGGAATAAAATTAAATTTTGCGGGGCGAAGATAATGGATAAAATTTCATCCGATTAGGTCTGTTGATATTTTATGGCTTTGAGAGAGTATACCATTGGTAATTTATTTTCCAACCCTTTAATTCTAAACATGCCATCATCACCCTTGACCGTATTATTAAAACAATCATAGGGTGAATAAGAATATTCTTTGAATTCGGTGATTTGTAACTTATGAGCTAATAAACTTTCAAAGACATCTTCAAAACTATGGTTCCATCCATATTCCTTGAAAGAAATTCCGGCTTTTGTACTTGCATAACTTCCCTGTGAGATAGTTTCAATTACTTCATCATTGAAATACGAATATTTCAAATGACTGAAGTTATCATCCATCATCCATAATACGGGGTGAAATTCAGCAATAAAAAAAATGCCGCCGGGTTTTAAAAAATAACTGATTTGTTCTGCCCATTTATTAAGATCAGGAAGCCATCCAATTACCCCGTAACTGGTAAATACAATATCATACTTCTGATTGAGCGTCTCCCGGAGGTTGTAAATATCTGAACATATAAATCCCGCATCTACATTAACATCTTTGGCAAGTGTTCTGGCTGCCTTGATGGCTTCTTCAGAAAAATCCACGCCAGTAACAGCAGCTCCTTCACGAGCCAGACTTATTGTATCCATTCCAAAGTGGCATTGCAAGTGTAATAAAGTTTTTCCTCTAACGTCTCCTAAAGCTTTTAATTCGATTTCATTTAGCGAGGTTTTGCCTGCTTTAAACGATGGAACATCATAAAATTCTGAGGAAAGATGAGCGGCTACCCTCTGATTCCATAATTTTTTATTCGCTTCAAAATATTCAGCATTTCCAGGCATTTTTTAATTTCAAATGTATAAAAAAAGAGCCACCCTTTGGCAGCTCTTCTTCATTTGAAATTATGTATGTGACTAACCCAATGCCACTCTCTTAAATTCAATAACTTTTAAATCCGCATCAATACCTTTTATATAATCGGCTACTGATTTATTATTGTCTTTTACGAAAGGTTGTGCAAGCAAAGTACTTTCTTTAAAAAATTTATTGATTTTGCCCATTGCAATTTTTTCAGCCATTTCAGCAGGCTTGCCTTCTGCCTTTACCTGTTCAATTGCAATATCTTTTTCGCGGGCGATAGTTTCTGCGGGTACTGAATCTGCATCAACTGCGATGGGATTCATTGCAGCTATTTGCATAGCAACATCTTTGCCCACCTCTTCCGCTTCTTTGCTTAAGCCAACTAATACACCCATTCTGTATGATCCATGAATATAAGCAGCTACGAAAGGCGCATCAACTCTTTCGAATCTTGAAATACTTATTTTCTCGCCGATTTTAGCGACCTGTTCATTTAATTTATCTGCAATTAATTCATTACCGATCTTAACCTTAGTAAGTTCTTCAGCACTTTTTACATTATTTGCAATTGCAGCATCCATTATGGATTGTGCAAATTGAATGTAGTCAGCATTTTTACTTACAAAATCCGTTTCACAGCTCACATTAATAATATAGCCTGTTTTATGGTCTGTAGAAGTCTGTGCAATGATAACTCCTTCCTTGGCTTCACGGTCTCCCCTTAGGGCGGCCACCTTCTGGCCTTTCTTCCTTAAATAGTCTATCGCTTCTTCAAAGTCGCCATTTGATTCCGTCAATGCTTTACGGCAATCCATCATACCTGCGCCGGTTTGCTGGCGTAATTTATTTATATCTGCTGCTGTTATTGTTGTCGTCGTCATTTCTTTTACTTTAAATTAAAACATTTTGGGTTGAATAATTAGTTCATCGGATATCTTCATACCAGGATAAAAACTAAGATTATCTACGGCCGCCTGGTCCGCCTTGCCTGTTTCCGCCACCCGCACCCGGTCCTGCAACACGTCTTTTTTGAGGACCTGCAGCTCCCCGGCCTTTGCCGCCTGAAGGCCCACCACTACCTCTGCGTCGCTCTTTATCTTCGTCAGTACCCATGTCAAATTTTATTGCGTCGGTACTGCTATCATCAGACTCTTCTGTTTCTTCAGCTTTTTCAGCTTGCCTTTCAGCAAGTCCTTCGGCGATTGCTGCAATTATATAGTTGGTAACAATTGCAATTGATTTTGTAGCATCATCATTGGCAGGAATTGAAAATTCAACTTTATTAGGATCGCAGTTGGTATCAACCATCCCGAAAGTTGTGATATTGAGTCTCTTTGCCTCTGATAAAGCAATATGCTCGTGACCTATATCAACAAGGAATAAAGCAGCCGGAACACGGCTTATTTGCGCAATACCGCCTAATACTTTTTCCATTTTATCCCTGTCGCGGGTAAGAGTAAGGCGTTCTTTTTTGGTAATACTGTCAAGCGTACCGTCATTAAGCATTTTTTCGATGCTTTGCATTTTCTTTACACTTTTACGAACGGTATTAAAATTAGTAAGCATACCACCCAGCCAACGTTCAGTTACGAAGGGCATGTTCACTCTTTTTGCCGCTTCTGTCACAATTTCCTTTGCTTGTTTTTTGGTGGCAACAAATAATATTTTTTTACCGCTTTTGGCAATTGACTTCAAAGCTGAAGCTGCTTCCTGCATCCCTTCAACTGTTTTATTGAGGTCAATAATATGAATACCTTTTTTTTCAGCAAAAATGTAAGGTAACATTTTAGGATTCCACTTCTTTTTTAAGTGACCAAAGTGAACGCCTGCTTCTAAAAGCTGCTGTTGTAAAGAAGTATTATTTTCCATTTATTTAATGTTTGCCTCCCAACCCTCCAGGGGAGGGCTTTCGGAAGATTGTTATTTATTTAGATTGTTTCATTTATTATGAAGATCCCACACCCTCTCCTTCCAGGGGAGATGGAGGGGGCATTATCTCTTACTGAACTGGAAGCTCTTTCTTGCTTTCTTTTTACCGGGCTTTTTACGTTCAACTGACCGCGGATCACGGGTAAGTAAACCTGCTTCTTTCAATACAGGACGATACTCAGGGTTTACCTGTAACAGTGCCCTTGCAATTCCAAGCTTTACCGCTTCTGCCTGGCCTTTTACGCCACCGCCGGTTGCGTTAACTACCACATCAAATTTATCGGAAGCGGCAATTGTTTTAAAAGGTGACTCAACCTGGTTTTGTAAATAAACCAGGGGAAAGTAAGTCTTATAATCTTTACCGTTAATCGTGATGTTTCCATCTCCTTTTGTAAGAAACACCCTGGTTACGGCCTCTTTTCTACGGCCTACAGCATTTTTTTGTTTTTCCATGTTATTATTTTTTCTCCGCTTTTACGGTGGAGAGCGTAGTGAAAGTTAAAGTTTGTGGGTTCTGTGCGCCATGCGGATGTTCGGCACCTGCATACACAAAGAGCTTTTTATACATTTTTCGGCCAAGGCGGTTTTTTGGGAGCATGCCTTTAATCGCTCTTTCGATAATTGCATCAGGCCTGCGTTTCATAAGATTACCGGCAGTTTCTTCCTTTTTACCGCCGGGATAACCACTGTAATTAATGTAAATTTTGTTTTCCAGTTTATTACCGGTAAACTTTACTTTGTCACAGTTAGTAACTATAACAAAGTCCCCACAATCAACATGAGGTGTATAATAAGGTTTGTTCTTACCACGGAGAACGGACGCTATTTTAGCGCACATACGACCAACGGTTTGATTAGTGCCGTCAACAACGTACCAGTTACGCTGCACGGTAGCCTCGTTCGCATGTTTAGTGGTGAAATGTAATTTGCTCATTTTAAATTTTATATGGTTTCATTTTGAAAAAATGAAACCCGGTTTATTAACTGCCGCTATCCCGGCATTTTTTTAAGGAGTGCAAAGGTAGGAGGAAACAAGTTCACAGAAACACAATTTTATAAGATTTTTTCAGAGGACCTTTATAACTCATTGATTATCTATTAAAAATTTGTCTAAAAATTTTAAAGCGTGTAATTTATCGCCTGTTCAGTTGTTGGGAAATTGTAAAGGTCTCATCGGGGAATATCACAAAATAAATTAATGAATGCATCTCGTAATGCCATTTTTTATTTCAACATTTATTTTAATGGATGTTTAAATTTGAATCCTTTATATACAGGTTTAATTAGGATAACTATTATATTTGCTTAAATTTTTTGCAATGAGTGAAGCGCAATCCGTTGGTAAATACCGCATATTTTTTTTCCTCTCTCTAATTTTCATCATTTTTTTGTTGGTTTTTGTCAGAGAATATTTTTGGATTGCTCTTCCCTTTGTATGTACTTCTTTTTGTAAAGCTTTGAGGATTATCTAAGAGCGACAAAGGTGAATTATTTCAATACTTCGGCAAGCTTGTTACTGAGGTCATTACCACGTAATGAGGTCCCGATTACAACCCCCTTTGGATCAATTAAAACGTTATAAGGTATTGCTTCAACATTGTACAAAGCGGCCGCTTCACTGTTCCAGAATTTTAAATCACTCACCTGCTTCCATATAAGCCCATCGTCTTTTATAGCAGAGAGCCAGTCATTTTTTTCCTTATCAAGAGATACACCGAGGACCGTGAAATTTTTGTCTTTGAATTGCATGTAAGTGGCAACAACATTAGGATTTTCCTGCCTGCACGGGCCACACCAGCTTGCCCAAAAATCAAGCAAAACATACTTTCCTCTCAATGAGCTTAAAGTAAATGGCTTTCCGTTTACATCGGGTAAAGTAAAATCGGGTGCGATTTTTCCTTCTGAAACCTGGCCAGCCTGCTGCTGCGCATGTTGTTGACTTTGCTGAGCCATGTATTGTTCAAATTGCTTTACAACATCAGAGACAGAATTATTTTTTGGGAACTTTTTCTTTAGTGATGCAATCAGGCTTTTCACGCTATCCATAGCTATTTCCTGGGAATAACTTACAGCAAAGAGGGCAACAACCGGGCTTTCAGTGGTGTCAATATATTTATAAAGAAAATTTTTATAATAATTATCTGTAGTATTGAAGGCATTTTGAGCAGCCATTGCCAGACTATCATTATTTTGTTGTTGAGCCTCTTTCAAACTGCGGTCTTCTCCAATGAGTGTAGTATGCAAAGAATCGAGGAGAATAATAAAGTTTGTAAGTGAAGCATTCGCCGGGGTATTAAACCTTGCCGATTGTAATGTTGAATCATTCGCATCAGCATTAAATTGAATTTTCGATTTATCATTAATAAAAATATAGCCGGCATTTTTTTCAAACCGTAGGCGGTATAAACCTTCTTCAGGAGCAACGGTATTTACTTCGAAATTTCCTTTTTTCATTTCGACTGTATCAAGAACCTGAGGAGGCTGTTGGTTAAAGGAGATTTGCTCAAGAAAGACTTTTTGATCGGGGGCATTTCTTAATTCACCTTTTACAGTAAACTGTCCGTTTTTTACGGTGCTGTTGCACGACAATAAAAAGACGGCGCTAAGTATAAAAAATAGTTTGTACATAGAGATTGAATTATTGATTTAATTTTTGATTGAGTATTTTATTAACGGCCTGCATATCAGCTTTTCCTTCGCTTATTTTTTTTACTTCACCGGAAAACAAGCCTATCAAATTTTTTTTACCTTTTTTATATTGTGAAACCTTGTCAGGCATTTTAGATAAAACTTCATCAACCCATTGGTTAAGTGAGCTATCATCTTTTTCCTGTAAAAGATTTAATTCTTTTGCAATCTCAATTGGTTTCCTTCCAGGAGATTTTATGAGAAAAGGGAAAATTTTTGACGAAGCAATACCAAAGCTCACACTTCCACCTTCAACAATTTCTATAAGCTTTGCAAATGTTTCAGGGCTTACCCGTAATTCTGTAATCGCGATACTATTATCATTTAGATAAGATTTTATGGGGCCGAGAATCCAGTTGGCAGTAGCCTTATAATTCCTGGTGTGGGCGACAATACTTTCAAAAAAAAGTGCCGTTTCCCTGTCATCACATAGAACTTTGGCATCGTTGACCGGTAAGTGGTATTCGTTTCTAAATTTCTTTTCAAATGCTGCGGGTAAATCGGGCAGGGATTTTTTTATTGCTTCAATTTTTTCATCAGTGATTGAAAAAGGGGTGAGATCAGGTTCCGGAAAATAACGGTAATCATTAGCCTCTTCCTTTTCTCTCAAAGAAAAAGTAGTATTTGCTGTAGCATCGAAACTTCTTGTTTGTTGTATCACCTCCCCGCCATCTTCCACTAAATTTATTAACCGGTTTATTTCAAAATCAATTGCCCGTTTCACATTCCTGATCGAGTTAAGATTTTTTACTTCCACCTTTGTTCCTAATTTTTTTTCACCCTTTAACCTGATTGAAATATTTGCATCGCAGCGCATGCTTCCTTCTTCCATATTACCATCGCATATTCCCAGGTAACGCACTACTTTTCTTATTTCAGTTACATACGCATAAGCTTCATCAGATGTGTGCATATCTGGTTCCGAAACTATTTCCAATAATGGAACACCGGCCCTGTTTAAGTCAATGCAGGTATAATTTTCATCTGTGTCGTGAATACTTTTCCCTGCATCTTCTTCGAGGTGAATGCGATTTAAAATTATGTTTCTTTCCGCCCCATCAACAGTGATTGTAACAAAGCCATTTTTACAAATAGGAGTGGTATGTTGGGAAACCTGGTAGCCCTTTGGAAGATCAGGATAAAAATAATTTTTTCTCGCAAAATAGTTGTTATGGCTAATATCGCAATTAAAAGTAAGGCCAAGCATGATTGCAAAATCCACAGCCTTTTTATTCATAACAGGTAAAGTGCCGGGATGGGCAAGTGAAACAGGGCTGATGTTAGTATTAGGTGCACTTCCGAATGTTGTACTGTCGCCGCAAAATAATTTGCTTTTTGTGAGTAGTTGTGCGTGTACTTCCAATCCTATTACCGCTTCATATTTATTTAAATACGACATCGTGCGAAGGTAAGAAAAGACATTCCCAAATATGATAATGAAAATATAAAGCAAAAAAAAGCTGCCGGAAACGACAGCTTTTATCAAAACTAAAAAACCCGTGAGAAGTAATATGAATTTTTGATAGGATAATTATAAATCTGCGCTGTTGCGTTGCTTTGGAATTTTTATTTCAAAACTCATTTCTGACGTATTGCGCTTTGCTTTTATTGTAAAGCTTTCTTTCACGTTTGCTTCGATTAACTGCTCTCTTATGTCATCGACATTACTTACTTTTTCACCGTCAACTTCAGTAATAATATCATCCTTTTTCAAACCGGATTTATCAGCGGCGGAACCTTCTTCAACATTGAGAATTTTTGCTCCGGCGCCATTTTCGATGTCTTCGATTTTTATTCCAAGCTTAGGATTGTTATTATTCCAGAAGTTATAATTATAAAAAGTTTTTGGCATACGGGGCATTCCCGGCATCTGGGGCATTTTGAAAT
>JBBSPK010000046.1:0-18433 GCA_038258875.1 Chitinophagales bacterium | reverse complement strand
TTCTTATCTCTTGCGATGGTAAGTCCTACCATGCCGGTAAGTTGATAGTTTACCCTATTGCCTTCAAACGAGTCGAAGTTGCGGTCTCCGGGGCCATAATAATAATTTGCTGATGCGCCGATGGCAACGGCAAAGGCGCTTTTCTGATTTTGCGCTTTTACCGAAATGGCCGAAAATAATAAAATTGCTAAAAGGCTTAATGTGTTTTTCATAGTAAATGTTTTTTGTTTTATCATAGACTAGTTTACTTTAATTGCCAATCCAATATTTATGACGGAAAGTCCAATTCCCGCATCCAAAAAGGCCTGTAATTGGTTATTGATATAATATACCGACCCTATTCTTGCCGTTATACCAATGCCCGCAGCACGGGATCCGGATTTTACAAGCAATGTTTGATTATTATTGTTGGTAAAATTTATTTTGTTTTCGGAAAGAACATGTGAACTTGTTATTCCCAAACCAGCCTGGACGTAAGGTTGCAGCCGGGAAGAATTATTAAAAAGCTGATACCGTCCATAGATGTACAAACCGAAAATATTTTCCTTCAAAGAAATATTATTGATTGTGCTATCGTAGCTGCTGAATTGATCGTCAGAGAAGTTATGCGATCCAAAACCAAGCATTAAACCTAAATGCACGTTGCTTTTAAAATTCACATCATAAGCAAAAGAAATTACCGGAAAAGAGCCGGATGAAGCATAATTTTTTGCATTACTTACTTTGCTGAAACTTCGTATGAAGCCAAGACCAATGCGGGCGGTTCCGTTTTTTAAAAAATCTTTCTTTTTATAATTTGTTTTCGGGTAAGGTAGTATCTGGTTACTCATACCGATACCAGGAGGCAATTCTTCTGCATTATAAGGATTCATATATTCCTTTACCTGGTTGCGATAGCTGATGGCATACACCTCGCTGCGAAAAATAGTGTAAACAGGCCCGTCAGGTATATCAGTACGTTTGTAAGAAATATAATCCGGAGTTACTTCTTTTATTAATCCATACACTATATCGCCATTGTATTTTATAATAACATCAAAACCGGCATACACCGGATTTGCCTGTGGCAGTGGAGGTGCTACTCTTTGCGAATCGACTTGCGCATTAGCATGAGTTATAAAAATTAACGCGGTAAACAGCAGGCAGGAAATAATTTTGTATAGTTTATTCATATAGGTTGTTTGCTTTTTAATAGGTAACATCGGTGAAAATGCCATTGGTGATGTTTATTTTTTTTGTGGAATCACGTGCATCACAAAGCGTCATGTGAAATGTACCGGTAATTAGTTTTTCATCAGGCTTTTGTTTTTCAATTTGAAATTCAGCGTTCGATATCGTTTGATCGCAAAGGCTATAAGCTGCCAGGTTGGAATTATCTGTCAGATTATATAATTGCACCTGCGCCAAACCACGTTGTGTTGAGTATGACGAATTATAAACGCCCGTTAACTGGCTCATGTCAACGGCATCAAAGACTATGATGAGCTGCAGCTTGTTGCCCGAATTATCTTTACCGGAAGATTGAAAAGTTATCCTGTTATAGAGTTGCCCTGGCTGCGTAGTATCCTGCGGATATACAACTACCTTAGAAATACTGGTGAAAGCATAATTGGTTGTTTGCCAGGAAGCACTTCCTCCGTTAAAGTCAAACTTAATTAAAGGATTTCTTATCACTTGCACAGTAGTTACATCTTTCGTGCAACCGGCTAAACAAATACAGAAAAGTAAAACTGCGCCTGTAATCGGTTTTATCATAAGGAAAGATGTAGGGGTTATATAATATATAATATAAGAAGGCGGCAAAATATTACCAACTTCTTATAAAATAACACAAATACTAATCCAACTGAATTTTTAGTTCAATTTCAAAAGTTGTTACCTAAAATTGTGTACTATTCAACCCATTTATACTGCAAAAATGTGTTTAGTGTCCTTGAAGCGCTACAAAGTGAGGTGTAAGACATTCGGGTGAGCTTTACCCGAAAAGCCGGTGGGCTACAGAAATTAAAACATTAATTGTGCAGGCGCTTGAATTGAAAAAGCAGTTAACTGTACAACAATATTATGGCGTAAGCCCTGAGAGGCACCTGCAGGAAAGGCTGATGGAATTACTCAATGCCCCTGTTGATCCAACATATAAGAAGGTAAAAACGCTTCAAAAAAGTTTACTAAAACATCAACAATATGTCCTGTATTTTTTATACCATCCCAAAATTCCTCCCGATAATAACGGCTCTGAAAGAGCCATCAGAAATATCAAAGTGAAACAAAAAATCTCCGGTCACCCGATACCATCGGGTTTAAATCCGATGAAGGGGCAGATGCATTCGTCATTTTAAGATCGATAATCGATACTACCATCAAATCCAAACAAAATGTTTTGTATCCCTTATTGTTAAATTGGGTACTGAATAGTTACAATTCTTTTTTATATTTCTGATTCAATATAAGGTCTAAATTATTTTTAGAGACTCATTTTAAGGTATCGATGTTGTCGTCTCTATCACAGCGAGAGTAATGCACAAATATGGTTTGTTTCGTTTTTTCAATTGTCGGGGTGCATCAATGCAATCACTTAATCCACTTTCGACATAGGAATTCTTTTCCTCATTTTTTTGAAACCAAAATCTAAATACCTTGGTTCGATTTCTTCATCACCTAACAAATGTCCCCATGGTTTCAGAGTTTCTACCCGGTCAAAAATAATTTTTATAATAGCAATCACCGGTATAGAAAGAAACATGCCGGAAATGCCCCAGATCATTTCTCCCAGCACAACTCCCAGCAAAGTAATGAATGCATTGATGCGCACTTTGGAACCAACGATCAGCGGTAGCAGCACATTGCTGTCTACCAGGTGCATAACAACGACTGTAACGATCACCAGCAATACCTTTGTTGCGGCTGCCGTGGTAGCAAAGGTGATGAGTACGCTCAACAGGAGTGCGGAGAAAATACCGATGTACGGCACGATGTTAAAGATTGCCGTAATTAACCCTAACAGTATGGCATACCTGATACCGAGCAAAAGGAAAACGGAGCAGCAGACTGCCGCCACCGTAGCCATCTCCAGCAGGAGGCCAATCACATATTTCCGGATAATAGATTGAACGGTCTCCGCAATGTCAAGCACGGTTGCGGCATTCTGTGGCCGGAAAACATCCAGCAAAAACTTTAGCAACCTGCGCCGGTAAAAGAGAATGAAAAAGGTATCCAGGATCACGAAGATGAGGAAGAGCAGCATGGAAGATACTGACATCACCGTAGAGCCGATCATGGAAGGCGTGGCAGTTTTTATTTTTGAGGTGGCGGTTTTCAGGTAGTCCATTTGTTTGGCCGTGTTCAGGTGAAAGGTATCGGAGATCCACTCCTGCAGGTGGTGCAGGGAAACGATAACCTGCGCTTTCAATTCCGGCAGGTCGTGTCCAAGATTGCTTATCTCTGTGCCAAGAACCAACAGCAGTGAAGCAATGCCAACAAGTAACATTATGACCGACGTAACCGCGGAGGCTCCGCGGGAAAATTTCATTTTTCTTTCAAAGAACCCTGATACAGGCAATAGCAAAATGGCGAAAAGCAAACCAAACATCAGGGGTGAGAGTACTTCTTTTCCCAACACGAGGAGAAATCCCAATATCACCACGGCGAGTAAAATGTTTGACAGTTTCCTGTAGAAAGGTTCTTGCACAACGCTGGAGACATCCTTCATCTTTTGAATTATTTAGAATGTAAAGAAATGTCTTTTTTAGGATATGAAATAGAAGGCCATTGAACTTACCGGCAGCCTAATTTATGTATTGTATGTCGCCGTAACAGCATGTAACCAATTTTTTGATTAATGGACAAAAATTACCCTATTGAAAATTTTTAAAATTGTTCCTGCCGTAAACGCCGGGTGCAGCATGGTCACCTTCTTTAAAATTATAATTCACATATTTAATACCTTTTATTTCGGTGAGAGAGTAGGTGGTGGAGGCCATGTACTCTTCTGCACCGGTGCTGCCTATTCTTTCAGTAAGTTTATCGCTGTCGGGGATGCGTACATAGATGGTATCATGGGAGGTTTTTATATAATCAAGATATATAGAATCATAATTATTATTTAACAGCTTAATAATATTTTCCGCAGACATGGTATCAATTCCAGAAGCCTTTGGCTTTTGTAATTTAAAGCCGCTCTCTTCATTGATGTTCCATAACAGTGATTTATTTTTTACATACAACACCGAATCATCTGTAGGAGAAAGAGAATTATCGTAAACGGTATCCTGCACTTCTACTTCGGTAGTTTCATCGGTTTTTTGATCACCGGAACTACAACTGAATAAGAAAGAAAGACTAATGGTGACAATAACAAATAAAGCGGATTTCATAATTTTTATTATAGTGACACGGGATTACTAATAGCACGAATGTAACTTTTTTACAAATTATTTTCGTGTGAAAACTTTACCCGCAGGTGAAATGGAAAATAGGGAAGCTGTTTTTTCACCGCAGAGAAAATGGGAAGCATGTTTAAACGCAGAGGAAGACATCTCTGCGCAAGCGCCGTTAACTCCTTTCTCTGCGGTGAAAAAATAAACTGCTTCTCTACGATAAAAATTAAAATGGATAACCAATTCCCAAATTTAGTATCAGGTTTTTTTTCCTCCATTCACTGCTGCCGAAATCAATTTGATTGATAACCCATTGCTGCCCGGAAGGTAACCAGGGCTTTCGCAGCGGCATTGCCAAATCGAGCCTTAATATGAGTATGGTAAGATTAATTCGTAATCCAATTCCTGCGTCTACGGCAAGCTCATTCAGGAAATTTTTTGAAAATTGAACACCCGTCCTGTTGAGGACCCCTGGGCGTAAGGGGTCGGTAGTGGTATCCTTATTATACAACCATATATTTCCTGCATCAATAAAAAATGCACCTTCAAGTATAGCGTTGATTTTATAACGTAATTCAGTATTTAATTCCAGTTTAATATCACCGGCTTGATCAGGGAAAAATCCTGTTGACGTATCTGCTTCCAAATCCCGGTAGGTACCGGGCCCAACTGAGCGGCTGCGAAATCCACGCAGGCTGTTGGTACCACCAATAAAAAATTGCTTTATAAATGGCAGTTCTACTGAATTTCCATACGGATAACCAAATCCAAAAATAACCCGGTTGGCCAGCCTCGTGCTTTTATTCAGTGCCCAATAATACCTTACATCAAACTGTGTTTTTATATACTGTGAAAAAGGTGCGCCAATAATTCTCTTTTTCCCATCTGTTGCATCTGCTTTTACTAAAACGCCGGCAATATTTCCTGACAAATCGCCAAGGCCATTGAAATAAAAACCCGAACCTGTAGGATCATTTACCAGTTGATCGATGGTATAAGAATAATTGGATCCAATTACAAACTGTGTATCCACGGCGTGTTTTAAAATAGGGTTGCGTTTTATACTGTCAATATAAGTTTGTGTAATATTAAGCGCCCGTACATAATTTATGGAGAATGGATTAAACTCCTGTGTTACTTTTAAATTGGGCTTCCATTCATAACCAAGCTCTGCAAGAAAAGAATTGAGCGTGTATAATTTTCTCCGGTTTAAAATATCATAGCTAAGGCTGATTTTTGTTTTGGGTACATAAGCATTGGTGGTATT
This sequence comes from Chitinophagales bacterium, assembly GCA_038258875.1. Taxonomy (GTDB): domain Bacteria; phylum Bacteroidota; class Bacteroidia; order Chitinophagales; family Chitinophagaceae; genus Ginsengibacter. Next base: position 12,790 of record JBBSPK010000046.1, on the reverse strand, counting down.
AAATTTAAAGAAGGGCACCACAAATCTTGGGATGCTGAATTTAACCCCGGCGCCCAATTTATAAGTATTAAAACCGCTTTGATAGCCGCTGTATTGCGTTTCAGTTCCTACGTTAGCAGATATATCTAACCGCTCTGCCTGCCTGAATGTGTTCCTGTTTCCAAAAGTAAAAGTGATTAATGACCCTACGTAGTTATTGGATTTGGTATTGCCCGAAACTTCTCCCCGCAATGATTTTTTAGGAAGAGGAGTAAGGTAGTAAGACGTATTGAGCCGCCCTGTATCTCCCTCGCTGTTGGGAGAATCTTCGAACCTGTTTTTCACAAACTTAAAAACATTTAGGTTAATCAGGCGGCTCAATGTAAGGTTATGATCTGTACGATTATATACATCGCCTGAATCGAAACGCATGATTCTCGGAAACATTTGCGGCTTGAATTTTTTGCGGGGATCTATTATATAATATCCATCGTATAAATATTTTTCATTATTAGCAGTATCTGTGCGGTTTGCATTCAGGCGAAAGTTAGGATAGATGTAAACGTTATCAATAATGTAAGGTTTTTTTGAAACAGCAGGCATATTTTCTTTCACCATCAAATACATATTTACTTTGTGATCGCCAATGGTGCTATCGGCATCCAGTATTAATGCTTCAGGGCTAAAATAGTAATAACCTTTTTCTTTCAAAATTGCGTCTATCCTTGTCCGTTCTCCCTTTACAACCTCGAGGTTAAATGGCTCTCCGGGATGAAGAATAGAGCCCGGTTTTGTCGCCAGAATTGTTTTACCAAGGGCAGAACTGTCCAGTTCAAAATTTACATCTTTAATTGTATATACAGGGCCAGGCGTAAGGATGTAAGTTGCGTGGGCTCTTTTGCGTTTTACTGTTGTGTCCCCGCTTGCTTCGGCATGAAAATACCCCGTATTTTCCAGGTAGTTCCGCAAAACTTTTGTGTTGTAATCAACATTTACAGCGCTTAATAAAACAGGAGGCTCACCTATCTTATGAAAGAACTTCCTGATAAACCCGCCTTTTTTTGGATCGCCTCCCATATTATATAAAAGAAGCTTAAATGGAATTCCTAAAAACCTGCCATTCGGTTTGGGGCGGGGCAGATGCTCTGTATTATCAACTATTTTATTTTTTCCTTTTCTGGAAAGCGTGCTGTCTTCGACTTTTACAGTTGCGCCGGTATATAGCGCATCGCCTTTCGGGACCAGTTTTGTTATGTTACATGCTGGTAAAAACATGACCGCCAAAAAAATAATTCTTACCCGGAAATTAATTGCCATTATCATTCTCATTTTCTTTTGAGGGCGATGTAATTGTTTCCTGTTCTTTTTTTAATGCTGAAACATTTTCACTCTCTGCTTTGTTTTCCCGTCTTATCTGTCTCTTTTTCCTGCGTTGCTCCCGTGTTGTGAAAAGTTCCCTGAACCTGTTATAGTCAACAGAAATAATAAACCCGATGCCTGTTTCAATTACATAACCTTCAATTGTACCGGTGTTATCGTTTTTGCGATAGGCACGAAGCACATATTTGCCATCCTTGCTTAATTTGTAGTTAAGAGAAATATTTCCGGCAATATTATTTTGCTGGGCATTAGTTGCTTTTGGTCCTTCCAGCTGAAAGTCGCTCCCAACGGTAACGGTTAAACGATCGCTTAGAAGATTTTTTGTAATACCTACATTAAAATCCGTACGATCTTTTTTGGTGCCTGTTGTATAATCTTCCGAAGTCGCCAGGTCGAAATTTATATCAACACCTTCGATGAGGCCTTCCGTAAGGCCATTTAACTGTTCGGTTAAAAGCCTGCTTACGCTTTGTCTTGCAAAAGTATTGGCATCAAGAGAACCTCCACTGCTGCTATTAAATGGATTTTCGCCGACAAAACGATTCAATAATAATAATGCAAAAACCTGCTTATTCATTTCGCCGGTTTCCTGGCGTAGTTGAATTAATTTATTTTGAACAGTGCTGATAATATCTTTTGAAACATTATAATTTTTTTCTTCCGGAAGCACTACATCAAATGTTATTTGCGGTTTCAACAGTTCTCCTGCCAGTGCAAGGTGAACTTCAAATGGCAGTTTTTGTTTATAAATAGTTTGATTGGCTTGTTCTATTTGCCCTTGTACCAAATCAAGAGGCGCGGTATTGGCAATATAAATTGCGGTTACATCAACCTGCGCTGTTGTTGGTTCGCCAGTCCACACAATACGGCTTCCTTTTTGAATAAGAAATTTTCTTTTAATAAAATTGAATGAAAGGTCATAAGAACCTTCATCAATTTCATAAGAGCCTACCAAACTTATTTTTCCGCTGGCGTCGATACCCGCAGTTAACTGCGCCGTTCCTTTAAGTTTTAAAAAATCGCCGTTAGCCGCGTCAACAATCAGGTTAAATGCCGCTTCCTTATTTACATTGATATTTATTGAAACATCATAACCAAGGAGCGGGGAAACATTTAGTGAATCGTACGGTCTCATGAATAAGGAATCTTCTTGCGTTGCACTATAATCCACAAAGCGCACAACACCTTCCCGTTTCGAAACGCCAGGTTCTTCCTGCGGAAGCACTACCGTAAAATTTGTTTTATCATTAATAGTTAAATCGCCATCAATAACCGGATGCTCCGGGGTGCCGGTTATATTAAGCCTCGTAGAAAATACCATCTTACCGTAAAACAACTTATTGTCTTTATTTGTTGAATTAATAGCCTGGAAATTATCGGCCCTTACTTTAAGATCAAAACCATAGTTTATAAAGTCGGGAGTATTAACGGCGCCATCAATTACCAGTGAATTATTAGCGGTATCGGTAATGGTAAATGTATTTAGCTGAATTCCTTTGTTATTAATTATGGCTACTGATTCCTTGTCTACCTTATAAAGATTATTTACGGCGGTCGCGATAAATGCTATGTCGTTGAAATTTATTTTTCCATCAATATTACGGTTGTCCAGGGTACCATTCAATGCAATTTTACCGTAAATATTACCACGTGAATCCTTAATGGCCCCGTTAGTAAATCCTTCCAGTGCTTTCATTTGCAGTTGTACGATATCAATGTTGAAATCGTAACTGCTTTTATTCGCCGGCTTTACAAAATAATTGCCGGCAATATTCACTTCATTTCCGTAACCCGTAAGACTAATGTTTGCATTATACTGGTTGGCAACATTGTTATTTACTTTCGCAGTAAGATTACCAAGCGTGTCTTTGTAAACACTAAGATTTGTTACCGTAAGGTCGGTTGTAAATGTGGGTTGTGTTTGTATATTTTTTATAACGGCATTTCCATTGAGAAGGCCATTTACCAGTAACGAATCATTCTGAACAAACCCGGTGAGTGTAGCAATATTGAAATTCTTAAAATCAATATTTAAAGGTTTATTAGTCCCTGCACCTGTACTGTTAATAATTAGCTGCTGGTTTCCCTGGCTCAATATAAAATTATTGGCAGATACATCGTTATTAAAATACTGAATACTGTTATTGTTGTTTACGGTCCATTTTTCATAATTCAAAAGAAGGTTTTCGGGTCTGAGGCTAAAGCTGTAATTATTTGCCGAAGGCTGGCTTAATAAACCGCTTACGACATATTTGTTAACTGACTTTGCATCTTTAATACCCACCGTAAAGTCAATATTATTGTCTTTCAAATTTCCATCTAACGTGGTAGCATAAACGGCGAGGCTGCTTCCGCTCTTTAACTGGCGAACGGATGTATTGAAATTTAAAACTCCGCTTTTAGTTTCAGTATTTAAGGTAAGGCCGTCAATTATAAAAGTGCCATAAACGGTAGATGGGGCTGTGAGGTTCGAGCTCCATCCGCTGTCACTTGTAAAATGCGCCGAAAGATTTACGGGCTTTAATCTTTTTATTTCCGGCAGAAATGCTCTTAATGCCGTATTATCAACTGCTCCGGCTGTGATGTAAAAATTGTATGGGTTTACTTTAACTGTGTTCTTTTTTTCCGTTAAAGAAAAATACGGATCGATGGATTGTTGAAACACATCTCCCAATTGGGTAAGGGTATATTGACCTTTGATTGTCGCAGATAAAAAGTCACTCTTTAAAGTAAGGCTGCGATTGTTGCCATCATTCTCAGCAATCACACCAAGGGAATCGATAGTAATTCTTTGGCCATCATTTACTAACACAGAATGTGTAACGTTTAAAGTTCCCGCGAGGTTATCAGGATCGAGATTTGTAAAATCACCATCAATTTGCCCATGATAAATTACGGGTTGTGGCGTAAAATGCAATGGCATCGTCTTAATACTATCAATCGTTGCGTTTAGGTGAATTCCGGGATATTTTCCTGCAAATTCTCCATTCGCGGCGATTACCGCATCGAGGTTTGGATCATGAATACTGGCATTTACTTTATACAATTTATTGGCAATACTTCCATCGGTTTTAATATTTGAATAGTTGTAATTATTCAGCGTAACATTATCAATCAATCCGCTAAAAGTAGCGTTTGCGGTTTCAGGATTATAGCCCCTACCTTTTACTTTGAAATTTCCGGTAAGCGAACCAAGCTGTGGATTTTGCATGAGCGTGCCCAATCGTAAATTGCCGGCATTTAAAACCAGGTCATAGCCTGCTCTATTCTTATCAGTTATATTAACTAATGAGCCCTTCACTTTCGCATTGCCGAGACTTGTATTTACGGCAAAGTCAGTTGACAAATTATTCAGGCCGCCTTTTATACTGCCTGATGCTGCGATACTTTCAGGCAAAGTGATGTTGGGGGGCAATGTATTTTTGGGAATAAAAGCCAGCAAGTCATTTTTGGATGTCTGAAATTTATTAATCTTTAAATCGGCGAATAACTTTTTAGGATCGGGCAAACCAGCTATTACGCCCGATGCATTAATATCGGTTGCGCTCAATCCTCTCAAAATAAGTTTTTCAAAATTCATATTATTTACCCGCCCGGTAATCTTTGCGTCAACATATAAAGTGGAGGAAAGTGGCAACGAAACCTGGCCTCGCAGCTGTGGCACAAAAGTGAGCATATCCTTCACCGTTAGCTTACTGTTTTCCAAATCTATATCAAGCCCCAGCACGCCGGGATCTTTTTGTAAAGCTGCTAATGAAGGATAAGAAATAACAGCCGATTTTTTTATTTCTGAACCAGGAGTTTCAATTAATAAATTGGTAAGAGAAACGCCTGAAGGATTCATCATAAAATCTGCCGTAAGATTATTTAATACAAAACCGCTTTGTTCTTTAAGACTGCCGGATTTAACTGACGCGATAGTGGTGTCAATACTATATTCAAGATTTGTTGCATTTAACGAAAGGTCTGTAAGGTTTAAATGCACATAATCCATTCCTGAAGGAGCATGAGGCGCTGACTTATCATCAAATTTCAGGCTGCTTTTCTTGATTGTTATTTCACCCGAAATAATTTTAAAGGGTGGAGGAGGGGCGGTTGTGAGTACAGTATCTTTTGCAGTTCGTACGGCCTTTTGTGATTCTGTTTCTACAACAATTCCCGAATTATTTAATGTAATATCGTTTAATGTGTAAATGCTGTTTTTTAGATCAAATATTTTGGGATGAATGACCAGGCCATCGATCTTAAAAGAAGAATACAAGTTGGACGGCTCACTTTTATATACCACATTAACATCAGAAAAATTCATTTCTTTATTAATGAACTGTAAAACATTTCCGGGTTCTGCAGATGCTTCAGCAACCGTTTTTTCAACGGATTTTTGTAAGGGCTCCAGTTGATAAAAATATCCCTTAAGACCTTTCACGGTTATTGAAGGAATATCAAAAAGCAAATGTGTGGGATCGAATGTTGTTATTCTTGTATCCAGATGTCCTATAGTAAGATCCATATCATTTCCCGTAACAGCATCTTTGTAAACTACACGGGTATTATTTACCAGAATTTTGTCGATACTCATTTTTAGAGCAGACGTATCTTTCGTGGAAGAAGTGCCTTTTTGATCGCTCATGAAAGCATCAATAATGAACTGGAAATTGAATGTAGAATCAGGTGGAAGCCTTTTTACTTTTGCGGTTATATTGTCTAAACTTATTTCCTGTATCTGAATATCGTTTTTTAAAAGCTTCAGCATACTGATATCAACCGTCAACTCGGCACCATATAACAGGGTATCCTTCGACTGGTCTTCAATAAATACTTTTTGCAGTGATAAGGCTGTAGGAAACCTTACATCAAGTTTACCAATTTCAACTTTTGTTTTGAGTTTCTGTTCGAGGTAGGCTACAACTTTTTTTCGGGCAAAGTTTTGTACGGCAGGCACCTGTATAAGTATTAATACCAATATGATTAAGAACACAAGGGATGCAAATATCCAAGCCAGCACCCTGCCTGTTTTTGCTAAAAATGATCTCTTTTTGCGGGGTGCAGATTCTTTAGTTGATTCCATATTTATGTAAAAACAAGATAATTTAATTTAGTTCTATCAAAATTTAAACCAATAATACCTAATTTGAAGGTTCAGAATGTAAAGGAACTCCACATTTAAACACTTTTCATAAATAAATTGTTGATTTACCCGTAAAACAGTGTAAAGCGTGTGCCTGTCCCAGGTTTGAGGAAGGTGCCGTATTTAAACCGGCCTTTTATGAATTAATAATAATTAAATTTTTAAGGTAAAAAGTTCAAGGCTGTCTTCTTTTCCTTTTAGATCGATCATTCCAAGGCTTTCAGTCTGCCATTTCTTGAGGTCAATATTTTCCACAAATGCTTTTGAAACAATAAAGTGGTGTTTTAGTTCAGTGCAGGCGCTGCGTATGCGTGCTGTGGTATTCATGGTATCGCCACTCATGGCGAGATCTTTTTTTATAACTCCAATTTCTCCAACGGTAACTTCTCCGACGTGAATGCCCACCCTGAAGTCAGGGACTATCCCATACTTATTTCTAAAATACCTGGTTTTTCTTTGAAGATTTGTTCTTGCCTGTATGACGGTATCAAGACACTTACGGGTGTTTCTTGGGGCAAACATCCAGGAACATACCACTTCATCACCAACGTATTGATAAATGGTTCCATCAAATTCTATAACCGCCTGCGACAGCCCGTAAATAAAATCTCTTATAAATTCAAAGTATGCAGCATGCCCAAGCTTTTCTGCAATTGGAGTTGAATCCTTAAGGTCCATAAACATCACTATTCGTTTTTCAACTTTGGGCTGAATATACCTGCCGACTAAAATATCCATAAAAACACCGGGCGAGTATTTTTCATTTATAATAAGTATAAGCTGGGTTATAAAAAAAATAATCATCCAGTAAATTATTTTTTGTAAAAGCCAGTTTTTATAAAGCACGTAATCCTGTATATTATGATAGGCTTCATGAGTATTCAATCCCTCCACAAAAATTGAATTGGCGAATTGTATAATAAATGTTAACAGGAAGGCGGAGCCGAGAAGAATAAAACTTTTTGCTAAAAAATTAATCCATAATGGGTACCGCCTGAGAATTTTTCTTAATCTAAAAACAAAAAGATAGCCCATGAGGAGACTTACCAAAAAAATCAGTCCTTCCCTGAAGAAAATTGACTTGTTATGTGTTTGCTCGGTTGATCGTAACAATACAATTACAAAATCGATGGCTGTCCAGAATAAGCCTATATAAAGAACAGTTCGAAAACGAATCTTATTTACGTTGGACAGGCTTAAAAATTTTTTCTTTGTAATCATTGACGGGTTTCTAAAAAATTGTAAATAGATTGTTGCGCATTAACGCTTGCTGCGCCATCATGATTAATTTTTTTTTGCTCAAAATTGGGTAGCAATAGCACAGCCTTATCGTTGTCATCCCACTGCTTGGTAAAATATTTTATGAGTTCCTTTTTGCAATTCTCATTCTTTACCGGCACATATACTTCAATGCGATGATATAAATTGCGTGTCATAAGGTCTGCAGATCCAATGAAAACATCGGGATTATCTCTTGTTCCAAAAATTAGAATCCTCGAATGCTCAAGGTAACGGTCAACGATTCGCCTTACTGTTATGTTATCACTTTCACCAGGTATTCCCGGAACCAAACAACAAATACTTCTCACAATTAAATTAATTTTAACCCCTGCTTTTCCAGCTTTATATAACAGGTTAATAAAACCAGGCTCTTCAAGATTATTTACTTTTATTCTTATGAGGGCATCTTCACCATTTTTTGCTTTTGCAATTTCATTATTTACGAGTTTTTTTAATGCCTCGTTCATATTAAACTGGGAGACAAGAAGATCTTCAAATACCGGATTGCCTTTTTTAGACGATTCTTTAAGCTGCAAAAATCTAAATAGTTGAAGTAGTTCTTTTATAATTTTTTTATCAGTTGTCATTAAAACATGATCGGTATAAAACTGCGCCGTTATCTCATTGAAGTTACCCGTACTTATAACCGCAAAAGACTTTTTAACTCCCTCCTTTTTTTTTCTCACCAACGCTATTTTTGAATGCACTTTTATTTTGAAGGGGCTATAAATAATTTTTACGCCTGCATCTTTCATGATACGGCTCCATTTAATATTATTAGCTTCATCAAATCTTGCTTTCAGCTCTATAAATACAATAACATTTTTACCGTTTTTGGCTGCGCTTATGAGTGCATTAATAATATGCGATTCTTCCGCAACCCTATATAGTGTTATGTAGATATCAGTTACATTAACGTCTACGGCTGCCTGGTTAAAGAAGGAGAGTACAGGATTATAAGATTGATAAGGTATATGAAGTAAAATATCTTCCCGGAGCATTATATTAAAAATGTCTCCACTGTTCATAACATTTAGTGAAGAGAGTGGCTTTCTTTTTTCATAATGTTGCAGCTTATCAAAATCAGGAAAGGATGATAAATCTTTAAGGTTATGATATCTTCCGCCGGCAAACATATCATGCGTATTTACGTTAAATGCGTCTGCTAAAAACATTTGAAGGTTAACCGGCATTCCTTGCTGGTAAAGAAACCGTGAGGGTGCGCCAAAATCTCTTTTCGAAAGCTGGCGCTCGATTTTTTTTAATAAATCACCGCTGTATTCGTCCGATAAATATAGCTCTGCATCACGGTTTAATTTAATACTGTATGTGCCGATGATTTGCTGGCCCGGAAAAAGATAGACAAGGTTTTCCCTCACAATATCATCAACAAAAATCACGTAATTAAAGCTATCCAAAGGTGTAAGGGAAAAAAATCGTTTTGTTTTTTCGGAAGGAATATTAACGATCGCCTGCTTCAAAATTCCATCATTCTTTTCCTGTAAAGTAATTACAAAATACAGGTGGTTATTTATTGGCATAAAGGTTTTGCCGGGCTTTCCATCCAAATATATCGGCTGAATAAAAGAAAGCACATTTGATAGAAAAATTTCTCTTATCTCGGGAAGATGCTCACTGCGAATGGGCGTATTGTAATAAAATATAATTCCGTTTTCTTTCAACAGCGGTAAAATTTCCCGATGCAATATGGATCCAAAGAAATCAAGTTGTCTATTAATTTCATCCTGCACTTCTTCCGCTATATTTTCATCACTCCCCTGTATGGTTTTTCTTGTCTTTTTCTTAAGAATAGAAAGGGCGATAACCTCCGGGTAACGTACCCTGAAAAATTCATCGAGGTTGGAAGAAAAAATGGAAAGAAATTTTAACCGTTCATATAACGGTACTTTGGGATCATCCGCCTCCTGTAAAACTCTTAAGTTGAAACCAAGCCAGCTAAGGTCTCTGTTATACGTTATCATATACCGGGCTTTTAAAGTGGCGAACCTGTTCCGTTAATTACAGTGGTGCCGTCCGTAGCACCACCATAGAAAAAGGCTGCAATGGCGAATGCAAGAACAGAGACGATTATACCCACCATAAAAATATTGTAAGCAATGCGTATCAATTTATATTTACGGCCAAGAACTACACCGAGATAATAAATGTCTTTTATGAGCGAACCATATAAATAATCAGTGTCGAGCATCATTTCACGCATTGCCGCGTTGTATTGCTCGTAAGTAGCTTTGTGAAAATTTCCGAAAAATAATAAGTTTGTTTTTTTCAGGCTAATGTCTTCATGCGTAAAAGTGCCGCCGCTTATTTTAGGCCTGGTGGCAAGTATGGATATTACAATAGTTGTAACGGCAACTATTAAAAAAATTATGGTTGGGATTGTGAGGTACGTAGCTTCCTGGAGTTTGCGCAGGAGCACACTTAATATCACGGAAATGATAATTGCATTTACCGAAATAAGAATGTTGGCTTTATGATCGGCCATGTCGCTTAGCTTTAAATGATTTTCTGAAGTAAGCCTTAACATGGTTTGAATGCCCTTGCTCATGAGGCCGCTTTTATCTTTTTCCAGGCCGGCTAGTGTACCCACTTTATTCGGCTGGTTTCCTTCGGCCTTTTGAATTTTCTTTTGCAACTTTTTTAAATTTTTGCTTTTTCGTTTATTGAGTAATTCCTTGCAATAATCGGTATAAAACTGGTGCGATTCAAGCATCTTAATCGTTTCTTCATTAAAATGAATGGGGTCAACATTGCCGGTCTTAAGGTTTGTTTCCTCCAAAGCTCTTTTATTGTATTCTTTAAAATCCTTTGTGCCGAGGTGGTACGTATCGGCGTCACAGATTATATGCGCCAATAAAGTTTTCGGATTTCGTGGCGCCCGGGTAGCCATAATACATTCTTCAATTTCAGCAATCGTTTTTTCATTCTCAACATGTTCTTTCATGAATTTCTTCATGATATTACAACTCATTGCTTCATGCTTGGATGGCTCGGTAAAAAGATGGCCGGTATCATGAAACCATGCGGCTGCAAAAAGTATAAGCATTTCATTTTCTGAAACTTTATAATGGCCGGCAATTTCCTTTGTTCGCTTCACCACATCTTGAGTATGTTCCAAATTATGAAATACAAGGGACGGGTCACGCATTTGCTCAAAAAGACCCGTTACATATTCTTCAATTTTTTTGTATAATTTATTGTACTCCATGATAGGTTTGTGTTAATTGTATCTTTTTCATTTTTTATCACACGAATTTCTACTAATTGCACTAATTACAGAATTTATCAGCTACCAGGATGATATTCAAAATAAAAAAAAAGAAGTCTTATAATCAATTTAAATTTCGTGTCATCACTTTAGAATGTAATATTAAACTTTGTTCCCATAGAGAAGTTAAAAAGGCTTCCTTCATTTGAAAAGGCAATTGTGGCCGAGACAATGGCAAAATTGTAGGGCGAGTAATAAAGACCAACGCCATAAGAATCATGCCATTTGCGTGAGGTTTCATTTTTTATATACACCTTGCCTACATCGTTAAATGCCAGTAACCCCACGGCACCCGGTACAATATAAGATTTTGATTCAAATAATTTGTATCGTATCTCCGTTGACTGGTATAGGACTGATTTTCCTGCAAAACGGTTTTTGCTGAAACCTCTTAGATAATTGTTATTGCCTAAATTGAAAGCCTGGAAGTATTCATAATTTTCACTAAAAATATGTCCCCATCCAAAACGCAATGCAACTACCAGTCTCGTTGGATCGGTGAAGCTCGAATATACCTGCATGTCAGAAGTTATCTTCGTAATTTGCCGGCTGTTTTTGTTAAGTCCGAATAGAGATGAAAATTCAGTGTTCCAGAATACACCCCGCGTTGGCAGGAGATCACTGTTTACATTATGGATGACCACAGACACTTTGGCGCCGGCATATGATTTGTCAGCATAAATATTTGCGGAATCAAGTCCTACCAATGAAGGCTGCGCCAGAATTTTACCCCGGTTGTCGTCATAATGATTCCAGTAATGATAGTATGAAGGGCCAAAATTTAATTCTGCCAGGTTATGAAAACGTTTACGCATCAGCACGTCGGCTGAAAAATAATTATACCGCACGCGATAAAAATTATAAGCCTTATTTTCTCTTTTGGTTTCATTTCCAAATCCAAAAAAGTTATTGAATGCTGAATTATATAACTCGCCGTTTGCTACAATATCATACTTATTGATCACCTGGTTAAATTCTCCAAAATACTTAACCTGGTAAGTTTTTTTATAAGTGAGGCTAAACAATGAAGTGATGCGCTGGTACGTCGAATAAGGGTCTTTTCGAAAGCCGTATGTTTTATACGAGTAACCCAGGCCTGCAAGTAATTTATCTCCTTCGTCAAATGCGATGTTTATAAGTGGCAACCTGTAAATGTTGTAATTAAAACCGGTAATATCATAACGGTTAACGTTAGGGTCAGTTGATATTTCGTTTTTAGTGTTACGGCTGTTTTGAATAATATTGCTGTCATTTTTAAAATCATAAACTACATTGCGAACATTTCCATTAATATTAAATGTGTCCTTACCCTTCCCGCCGATAATCCTGAATTTAATTTTTGAATTAGCCGTTGAGTCAATTTCAAAGATATCATCACCATTAAGACCATAAAGATTGATGTATTTTGTAGAGGAAGAACTGAATATGCGATCAAACATTACGCTCGATGAATCGTTATCCTGCTTTCGTTTAAAAACTTTTACTTCGAGGCTGTCATTGGTATTGTAAACCTTAAAATATTCACTTTTATTGCTACCTACTATATTTACTTCTTTTGAAAGAAAACGATAATATTTAAGCCCGGCTTTTAACAATAAATTTCTCCTGCTTTTTAATTTTTCAGTAATTACTTTTTTATCAAGCTTATATATTTCCGGGGGTAATTGTGCAACAGCTTCATTAATCACTGTATCAGTCTCCGCAGCCTGGAAATTTGTAATAATTCTTTTCCACTT
>JBBSPK010000045.1:0-18957 GCA_038258875.1 Chitinophagales bacterium | reverse complement strand
TCTTCTCCCATAGATTCATTAAATAAATTCAGGGATATTTTAAAAACGAAGTATAATTATGATGCAGGGGGTTATGATAACCGCCCGAATTTTGTAACTAAAAACCGTAAACTTCTTGGAAAAATTGACTGGACTATAAGCGATAAACAAAAGCTGGTATTAAAGTACAGTGATTTTAAAGGTTCAGATCAGGCTCCTCTCAATTCAAGCAGCGTTCCAAATGGCGGTGGCTTCATAATAACCGATCCTACAACCGGAACCTCTGGCAGCCCGCTATCAAGACTGCCAAATAATAGGAATGGTACCGAATCCATTGGATTTTCCAATTCAGATTACGCGACCGACCATATTGTTCAATCAGGTACCCTGGAACTAAACAGCAATTTCAACAGCCGCATTTCTAACCAGTTGTTACTTGCGTACACACATATAAATGATGTAAGAAATAGCCCCGCGGGGATTTTCCCTACCATAGAAATTTTTAATGCTGATGGCACGGTTGACGGTGTAACAAAGGGACGTAATTATATGAGTGCGGGGACAGACCCATTCACAAGAAATAATGAAATAGTAAATAATATCGCCGCAATAACTGATAATTTTACCTACTTCGCCGGAAGACATACACTAACTGCGGGGGCTTCTTATGAATATCAAAAAGTAGGAAATGCTTTCATGCAGGGTTCAGAAAGCTATTACATCTATAATACCCTCGACGAATTTGTAAGAGACGCACCGCCGGCTTTCTTTGCCTATACCTATTCACTAGTACCAGGTCAACCAAAAGTATTCTCCGCTGATTTGAAATTAGGACAGTTAGGTGTGTATGTACAGGATGAGTTCAACGTGAATCAAAACTTTAAATTAACCTATGGTATAAGAGGAGATATTCCTACTTATTTGAAACAGCCTATTGATAATCCGGCAATTGATGCGATTCCTTTTCCCGATGCAGACGGTAATTTAAAGAATTACAACACGGGTAAATGGCCCAAAGCAACATTGCTCTTATCGCCACGTGTAGGATTTAGATGGAAGGTTCCGAACGAAAATGGCCTGGTTATTCGGGGTGGAACCGGAGTATTTACAGGAAAAATACCTTTTGTGTTTTTAACAAATTTGCCAAGCAACAGTGGCGTTTATCAAACAGGCACTGTAGTAACGGCAAAGGCTGATTTGGCAAGCTATACTTTTAATCCTGACCCGGATGCGTATTTGTCAAAATTTCCAACAACTGTTACGCCAACGGCTCCAAGAACATTTGTGCTCATAGATCCTAATTTTAAATTTCCACAGGTGTTTAGGACAAATATCGGCATAGATAAACAGTTAGGTAATGGATTTGCAGCAACGATTGATATTCTTTATACTAAGGATATCAATGGTGTGAAGATGCGCAACTTCAATCTTAATGAACCCAATGCAACTCTAACAGGCCTGGATACACGTAAATACTTTGCGGCTTCCTCTGACCGGTTACTTTATCCTAACCTTGGGGAGGATATCATTTTGGAAAATACGAAGAAAGGATATTCATTTTCTGCTACGGCACAGTTGTCAAAAGCATTTTCAAGAGGACTATTTGGTTCTGTGGCATATACTTATACTCTCGCTACTGAAATTAGCCCCAATCCGGGATCCAGGGCAACTTCAGCATGGGAATCTATTGCTAATGTAGGTACCCCGAACAATGAAGAATTGTACAATTCTTCTTATGCAATACCTCATCGTGTTGTAGGCAATTTATCCTACAGACTTGAATATGCTAAACATTTTGCAAGTACCATTTCCTTATTTTATGAAGGAACATCGCAGTTTAATTATTCATATGTAGTTGGAGGTGATATTAATAATGATGGAAACGGTAGTTCGGATCTGATGTATATCTATGCAAAGGGATCTGATGTGCCGTTTATTGATGTGAAAAACAGCGATGGGTCTATAAAGTATTCTATAACGGATCAGCAGACTGCCTATGATAAATTGCTGAGTAACTCACGTTATCTCCGTAAGCATAAAGGGCAATATGCTGAAAGAAACTCTGCGCTGGCTCCCTGGTATAATCGTCTCGATGCAAGATTTTTGCAAGATTTTTATGTGATGACAGGCAATACAAAACATACGCTACAATTTACAGTTGACGTAATTAACCTGCCTAATTTATTAAACAAGGATTGGGGATTAAGAGATCAAACAACGGTCGTTAATCCTTTAGCGTTTAAATCAGGCACGGTTGGAGATCCTAAATTTACGTTGGCCGAATATACCAACAACGATGGAGTAAAAGGATTGGTTGATCAACCTTTCCAGAAAGTAAAAGCATTCAGTACTACCTGGGGTATGCAACTTGGGTTGAGGTATATATTTTAAACACTTAATTAATTATGAAAAAATACCCCGGGAAATCGGGGTATTTTTTTTAAAGCTTACTTCTAATTAATTTTGTAATAAATGATCTTAAATATCTTTATTTCGAATGCAGTGCTTAATCACATGGAGACGATATGATAATTTTTAAAAAGCTATCAAATCCAAATCATTAAAAAAGTATTTATTAGATTTCAAAAAAATAAAAATATGGAAGCAAAAATTGGGATTACCGTAAAAAACAGGCAAGCTGTATCAGTACAACTTTCTAAATTGCTAGCCGATGAATTTCTTCTTTATACAAAGACAAGAAATGCCCATTGGAATGTTGAAGGAGCTGATTTTCATGCCATGCATTTATTCTTTGAATCGCAATACGAGCAGTTAGATGAAATAATGGACAGCGTTGCAGAACGTATTCGTACAATAGGACATTATGCTCCCGCGACATTAAAAAGTTTTTTAAAGCTTACGCACCTTTCTGAATACACGGAAAGCAGGAACAAAAGCCTTGATTTTATTAAAGAATTATTAAGCGATCACGAAAGCATTATCGAATTCATAAGAGGTAACATTAATCCATTTGCAGATACTTACAAGGATGCAGGTACCAGTGATTATATCACCGGTCTTATGGAAACACATGAGAAGATGGCCTGGATGCTTAGAGCCCATTTGTGAGCAGGATTTTTAAACGGCAGGCATATTTATATAACGGAAATGTTGCTGCTGCTTAATAATAATTGAAAAAAATTATTTCAAATTTAAAGATGAATTGATAATCTTTTTCAATAAATGAATAGCAGTTACCACCAGCACTTATTTAAAAAATTTTTTAGACAAACAGATAACAGTCCGCTAATATTATTTAGAATAATATTAGGATTTCTTTTATTTTATCATGTTATAACCGCACTTTCAGACGGATCCGTTTATAGAAATTTTATTCAGCCTCCTTTCACTTTTAATTTTATTGGATTTGATTTTTTGCAACCTCTCCCCGGGAATGGCATGTATGTGTATTTTGGATTGATGGCAATATTAGGTTTAATGATAATGGCCGGAGCATGGTATAGGCTGTCAATCCTGGCATTTACAGTTATGTGGACAGCTGTTTACCTCATGCAAAAATCAGATTATAACAATCATTATTACCTCCTCATACTCCTCTGTTTTTTGATGATTTTTATGCCGGCAAATAATTACTTCTCCGTTGACGTAAAAAGAAAAGCGGTTACTAAAAAACTTTCATGTCCCCAATGGGCTATTTGGATATTTATTGCCCAGGTTGCCATTGTGTATTTTTTTGCTGCAACGAGCAAATTATCTGCAGATTGGTTTTCGGGAAAATTTATTGCAATACAGTTTTCGCGGTTAAGCACTCATCATATTCTGGGTATACTATATGGCGAAAAATGGTTCCAGTTATTTATTTGCTATGGAGGATTTTTTTTCGACCTTTTGATTGTGCCACTTTTACTTTGGAAAAAAACGAGGCCTTATGCTTTTATTATTTCCTGCATCTTCCATTTATTTAATTCATTTTCATTTAGCATCGGCATTTTTCCTTATTTGTCAATTGCTTTAAACTTGTTTTTTTTCGAGCCCGAACAAATACGAAATATCTTTTTTAAGAAAAAACCTCCGTTTACCCGCAACAACGATGTCAGTTATAATTTAAAAAATCAACTCCTGGTTTTCTGCGTGTGTCTTTATCTTTTAGTCCAGGTAATATTGCCCATGAGGTCTTTATTTTTTCCGGGCAATGTATTCTGGAATGAAGAAGGATATAGAATGAGCTGGAAAATGATGCTTAGATCAAAAAGCGGTAAAATTTATTTTAAGGTAATAGATCCCGTCACAAGAAAAATTTGGAAAATTGAACCTTCAAAAATATTCGCACCCCCTCACGTAATGTGGCTCGCTATTTCACCGGATATAACCTGGCAATATGCACAACGCCTTAAGAAGGATTTTTCAAAAAAAGGTTTTCCCGGTGTGGAAGTTTATGCAATAGATTCTGTAAGCCTGAACCGTAGTTCTTACCAACCACTTATCAATCCGGCGGTAAATATTGCTTCCGTAAAATGGCACCCATTCCGTCATTCAGAATGGATAGTGCCATTTAGGGAAGACAATAAATAATTCTACGTCAGCCTGCGATTAATAGAACCCGTTAGTAAGCTTACTTAATAAACTTTATTGATTTTCTTTCATCGCCCGATATAACTTCAAGGATATACATTCCTTTTTGCAATACAGCCGGAAGGGTAACCTGTCCATTAATGTCTTGTAATGATTTCGTGTAAAGTGTTTTCCCGTTCACATCATGAATATTAAGATCCACCTTTCCGTTTGTACCACTCAAAAGTATTTTCACATTCTCCTGCACAGGGTTTGAAAGTAATTGAACAGTCCACTGTTTATTTCCTTTTAGTTTTAACGCAATGACATTTGTGTTTGCAGATTTTCCATCAATATCTGATGCGAGTAACCTGTAATAAACGATGCTTCTGCCGCTGTTTGCAATGCCTGCATCGGTAAACGTGTAGTCATGCCTGTTATAGGAAGTTCCCATTGCGTTAACAATTCCTATGTCTTCAAAACGCTGCGCATCATAACTCCTTTGTATCGTGAAGCTTTTAGCATTCTGTTCCTGTGATGTACTCCACGCCAATAATCCATCTATATTTTTAAGAGTAACGGTAAAATCAGTGAGTTTGATAGGTAAAGGAACGAATGTGCCGTTTATGACGTACAGATCTGTTTCTGAAGAATTACCGTCCGTTGCCTCAAACAGGATTTTTCCATTTACGAGAAAAAAGTCAAGAACAGGGTTAGCGTCATTTGTCCCTGGGTTAATATCCTGCACCAGATTAGTGCCTCCTATTGTACCGTCACTTCTCCATAATTCCAGCCCGTTCGCAGCCGTAGTGGCCGGGAAAAATAATTCTGTTGTTGTATAAATATAAGGACCACCTGTACCTGGATCGCTATCCGCTACACCCGGGTTTATATTTTTTACAATGTGGGTATGTGCAACCGTTCCATCTGCTCCATCGGATATCCATAACTCGTTACCTTCGGCAGCGGTGCCTGCTTTAAAGAAAAATTTATTGCCCTGGAAGAGAGGCTGGCTAACAGTGCCATTTGTAAAGGAAAATGGAATAAAAATGATAGGTAAATCACCGGGTATAGGTGGTGAAAACGCTTTAAATAAAACAGTGCCCGAAACAGTACCATCCGATTGCCAAAGCTCAGAACGCCCTACCAGGTCTGACACAGGGAAAATAAATTTATTAGTCAGGTTTATAGCATCTCCAAGTAGAATAAAGGGTAGGGGATAGGCAATATTTTGCACTATATTTTTCAAAAGAACAGTATTTGCAGCAGTTCCATCTGTGCTCCAGAGTTCTCCGGTACTCGTTCCATCATAAGCAATAAAATAAGCTTTGTTATTAAAAATATGGAAGCCCTGGAAAACAGGATAGCTAAATCCAAATCCTGGAATCAATTCTATATATATTTTGGTTGAACTATCTGTGCCGGGGTTAATATCCTTTAAAATAGTTGTTCCGGCCGGCGTGCCATCTGTCTTCCATAACTCGTCTCCATGTGTGGCGTCGGTAGCTTCAAATAAAACGACATTATTGATTAGTGTAAATGACCGGGCGTTGGAAGAATCAATACCCGCATTTATATCTTTTAATAATACCGTACCTGCATTAGTTCCATCAGATCTCCATAGTTCTACACCGGATGCAGGAGTGCGTGCCATTAACAATAAATAATTTCCACCTGACGTAAGTTGGTAGCTGTTGGGGTAATTACTTCCACCGGTACCGGGAACGATATCCTTTACTAACGTGGTGCCGGCCGTTGTTCCATTTGTTCTCCATAATTCACGTCCTTCTGCCGCTGTTTCGGCGGTAAAGTATAAAAAGGTACCCAGCAATGTAATATCATCATCAATTGACGAGCCCGGCGCTCCGGGATTAATATCTTTTACCAGCACCGTTCCAACCGGAGTTCCATCAGTTTTCCAAAGTTCATCCCCCTGCGTTGGAGTGGTAGCTGTAAAGTAAATATTGCCGTTAAACGTCGCTAAATAATTGGGATCAGAATCCGGTGCACCGCTATTAATATCTTTTACAAGAATTGTTCCTCCCGGGGTACCATCAGTAATATATAATTCAGTACCCAGCGCCGCCGTATTTCCTGAAAAAATATATTTTCCATTTAAAAATACGATGCTACCGATGTCATCAACAAATTTTATGGTTGAAGATAACTGAATGGTACCGGCTAACGACCCATCTGTTACCCATAAGGTTTGGTCAATACCTGAAACAAAAATTTGCTTTGTGTTGCTTAGCGGGTAATCAAAGCTTAAACTCTTGTTGTCATTAATTTGTGTAACCTGCGCATTTAAGCTTAAAGAGACAAGTAAAATGCATGCCGTTTGAAAAATAAATTTAGCCTTCATGTGATTTAATTTTATGAATGTTAGGGATGAAAAAGAAAATAGCGTAGTAACAGAGATGGGGGAGCTTTCGAAGGATATTATTTCCACTACTAATTTACTGAATGTTTGTAACCTTTTAAATAATATATTAAAAAAATAAGAAAATTGTTTTTAGCCAAAATTGAACAAGTATGAATTGATATAATTGCTGTATGAATTGACGGTAAAGGGAAATTGTATCGGTTTAATAAATTAATTTTCCTTTTTGTAAAAAATACCGGGATAGCTTTATCTTTTGCAATATTTATGAAAGGGAAAAATAAATTTTTTACGATATTGATACTTGGGCTACTGTCTGCCATAGGACCGTTTTCAATTGATATGTATCTGCCCGGCTTTCCGGGCATTGCAAAAGACCTTCATACAACTGTTGCACATATATCACTATCGCTATCGAGTTTTTTTATCGGCATTGCCTTTGGGCAGTTATTGTACGGTCCGCTTCTGGACAGGTTTGGGCGTAAGAAGCCATTATACATTGGTATGTTTGCCTACCTGCTTGCTTCTATAGGCTGCGCTTTATGCCGCACTGCGGATGCACTCATTGCAGTACGCCTGTTGCAGGCACTGGGAGGTTGTGTAGGCATGGTGGCAGCGAGGGCTATGGTGCGTGATTTATTTCCCGTTGAGGAAAATGCAAAAATATTTTCCCTGCTCATGCTTGTTGTTGCTGTTTCTCCGATAATTGCACCTACGCTTGGTGGTTATGTTACGGCGGCGTTCGGCTGGCAATCTATTTTTGTGGTGCTTGCGGGCATTGCAGCTTTTACTCTTATAGCGATATATGTTGCTCTACCGCAGGGAAGGCCGCCTGATGCCACGGTTTCGCTACGGCCAAAACCTATAATAAATGGATTTCTACAAATTTTTAAAGTGCCGCAGTTTTATACCTATGCATTTACGGGTTCAATTGCTGCCGCGGGATTGTATGCATATATAGCCGGCTCTCCGCATGTATTTATGGAAATTTATAAAGTTTCGGCAAAACAATATGGATGGATATTTGCGACGATTGCAATGGGGCTTATAATCTCGAGCCAGATTAATACAGTATTCCTTAGAAAATTTACGAGTGAGCAAATAATTCGCATTGCACTACTTTGCCAGGCAGTTACCGGGATACTTTTATTTCTTGGAAGCTATTATCACCTGGTAGGATTATATACCACCGTTTTACTGATATTAATTTTTTTGAGTTGCCAGGGATTTACGTTTCCGAATTCCTCTGCATTGTCAATGGCGCCTTTTACTAAAAATGCCGGTTCGGCATCTGCTTTAATGGGAGCGATTCAATTAGGAATCGGTGCTTTCACTTCCGCAATGGTAAGCGTATTGCATAACGAGACTGCATTGCCAATGGCGGGTGTCATGGCATGTTGCGCTTCAGCAAGTTTTATTGTTTTGATGTTGGGTAACAGGGCTATCTATAAAGCCTCTGCTACTAAAGTACAGGAAGAAAGCGCAGAGATGATGATCACATCATAGCATTTTCCTTTACTTCATGATTTTTGCTTTGATCCTTTCTTCGGCCCGGGCTTCTTACCTGCAGATTTTGACGAGCTTTTCTTTGGAACTTTAGCGCCCTCTTTCCTGGCTTCTGAAAGGCCTATGGCAATGGCTTGCTTGCGACTCGTAACGCTTTTGTTGCTTTTACCACTTTTGAGTTTGCCCTCATGCATTTCCTGCATTGCTCTTTCCACTTTTTTTCCTGCACCCTTTGAATACTTTGCCATCTTTTTTGATTTTAAGGTTAGTAATAAAATTTACGCAGTAATTTTTATGCCGGAAAATCAAAAAGATTTACGCAATGTTTAATTCCTTAATTTCCTTCTTATACTCTGCAGGAAGGATGAGCGATTTAATTACTTCATCAAACTTAATTGCCCGGCTTATTTTGTAAAATGGCAGGAAGGGAGTTATAAAAGAAAACTTTCTGAAATGCAGTAATTGTCTTACTCTACGGGGTATTACCAGCATCTGGCCTTCGAGCAAAACACGATATCGAAAATTGCCAAGGTGTTTTTTATATTGTTTATAAAGATCAGTTGTATAATTACTTTTTTCCAGGTCATGGTCCAAATCATATTCCCTCACCCGTAGCCATTCTGTGTAAGTAGCGGGTATGTTTTGTAAATTCATTCTTTTTCCAAATCTTAAAAAAACATCGAAAACATCATCCTTCTCATCGGTCGTCAGTTTTCGCTCTAGCACCTCGTACGACGCGATGCTATAGTGAATAAGCATAAACAACACATCCCGGTACGCCCAGTCGGGAATAGATGCGCCCCTTTTATTTTCAACTCCTTTGTGTATAGATACAATACCATCTATTGTTCTTAATGCATCATCATAATTGGAAAAAATAATTCTTCTTGCATAGCTTACGGTTGAAAATAATCTTCCCAGCGGATCAGCAGGAAGTCTACCGGTAAAATATAACCAGTCAACAGCTTTGTTCAATGCAAATTCCGCAGCAGCACCGGCAAATATGAGAAGTATTGTATCACTTTTTCCCCATATCTGGCGAACAATAGATTTTTTTTCAACAAAATATTTCATATCGACGAGGAATTTATTATCAAAAACCTGTTATCTTTTTTCATCTATGACAATAACATTTATTTAGAACTTAATAACCGACCAATACAGGGATTAAAAAAAACGTTTAAAGATATTTATAATAATAGTTATTGCGATACTTATCACAATCATTGTTACAATAGGGAAATAGAACCGGTAATTTTCTTTTTCAACTCTTATATCACCGGGCAGTTTACCAAACCATTTGAAATAATCATGAAAGAGATAAATTAATACACCAATAACAACCACTATTACTCCACCTATAATAATATATTTTCCTGTTTGCTGGTACATATTTACAAACTTACACTTGGGAAGTTCATTGTAATGTGATCTTTATCTTTTTCTCTCCTTTTGAATATAGCCGTTAAATGAAATAGCGTCACGTGAAGTACTTATAACATTAAGGCTCGCTGTGCCATTTGTATAAATTGTAAAACTAAATTGCTGCACACTTGTATTGTCTTTGGGTTTTACTACAACATCCCATCCACTTTTTTTATGAGGTGTAACTGTATAAGAAAAATTCGTGGAAGTAAAATCCAGCCCTGATTCAGATGGATTTAAAGGAGCTGTATAGGCTCGTCCAAAATAAGGAAGATGACTTATGAGCGTGTCTCTCGATACAGTTACATCATACAACGATGTAAGGTTACGAAACCCGTCCTCTTAACGGAGTCACGGTTTGTGCAACAAAATCGAAACGTTGCGAATCAACCATGTCTTTAAAAACTTCTCCCGAGTTGCCATTTCCTGTATTTTTTTGCGCAGTTGAACATTGTGAAAAAATAAAAACAATTCCGCAGGCAATATAGATGTTCAAATATTTCAGATATTTCATTTTCTTAATTTTTTTAAAAAGGCCGCAAAAACTACACCGTGAACATTTATAGGAATGTGAAAGAAAACGGGTAAAGTATTAATCAAGAGCTTACAAATCGTAAATTAATAATCATAAATAAATACCTGCGATTAAAAACAAAGAGCATACTATAAAAAGAATAATCAGTAAAGGGTAAATAAATTTCCACCAGGCTTTAAGACTTACATTGGCAAGAGCAAGAGACGGTAAAATTAATCCCGTTGGAGTCATAAAACCCATGATGCCCATCCCGAATAAGTAAGTATTTACTATCTCTCTTCCCGGAACATTTACAATTACTGCTAGCCCGCCAATAATAGGCATTGTTAAAACTGCCATGCCTGAAGACGACGCAATAAACAAAGTAAATATCATGTACAGGGCAAGCAAAACGATAATGAACAAGGCGGGTGGCATACCACTCACTAATTCAGCAGAATAATATAAAATCGAATCGCTTATGTGGCCATTATTTAAAACAATTGAAACTCCTCTTGCAACGCCTATAATAAAGGCCACACTCAAAATGCCTTCAGATCCCTTAATAAATTGAGTAAGAAATTTTTTTTCATTAACCCTTTCTATTAATGCAATAAGAATAGCCGACGCTAAAAATAAAGCAGACATTTCTTCAAGCCACCAGTCAAACCAGACAACTCCTGTTATCATCGTTAAAAATGTAAGGAGGAAAATAGTAAGAAGTAATTTAATTTTTGGGGTTAGTGGTTCATGCTTTTGAGTATTGGTGTCTATTTTTTCATAAGGTGAAGAAACATTTCCATCAACTCTAAAGACAATGGATTTTGATGGATCTTTTTTAATTTTTTGAGCATAATGTACCAGGTACCAAATCATGATAAAGGTGGAAATAACAAACATAAGTATCCTTTCGGTAAGGCCGTCAGACCAGTTTACACCGGCAGCGTTGGAAGCAATGATTGTAGAAAATGGGTTAGCAAATGATGATAAAGTGCCTAATTGAGTTCCACCAAATATCACGGCAAGCGGAACGAGCAAATCATAACCGGCTGCTAAAAAAAGGGGAATCATCACGGGATAGAAAACCAAAGCCTCTTCAGCCATGCCATAGGAGGAACCTGCAAAGGAAAATAAAAATGTAAGGACGATTATTAACCAGGCTTCTTTTCCTTTCATACTTTGAGATAGGGCCTTCAAGCCTTTTACCAGGGCGCCTGTTTCATGAAATACATTCATAAACCCCCCGATTATTAAAAGGAATAGAATAATATCAATAGAATCAATAATCCCTTTTAAAGGAGCTGTAAGAATGTCAAGTGGTCCCTGGGAGTTTTTTTTCACTTTATGAAAAGTTCCTGGTACAGCAACAGGTTTTTTGATAGCTCCTGATTCAAATTTTTCCGGGCTGATACGTATCTGCAGACTGTCGAGTGTATGTTTTGTAAACGGCAGCTGAACCTCGCTAGTGTCTCCATTGAGAACAAAAGTGTGCTCATTGTATGAAAGGGTATTATATCGCCCCGCAGGCACCACCCATGTGGCAATGGCCGCAATAATAATTACAATCATTAAAATGGTGATAGGCGAATAGAGCTGTCTTTTTTTTGCCATTTGGTCTGCAATAATTCATCAATGTAATATTTTTGCGGATAGGGTGGTTATTTTAAGAGATAAATTTTATCCTCCCTATCTTCTAAATCCAGGATAAAAAATGGCGCTATAATTGAGCTATGTAATAAATTATTGACCTATCATCAAAAACGTCACCATGAAATTAATCTTCCGGCTTTTTATTTTTGCAGCTATAATCACCCTCTTAATAAATTGCAGTAATACAAAAAAAACAGGAACTCAAACGGGTAGTGATACTACAAAGACAGGTTCAACTCTTACAGAAACCTATTGGAAGCTTATTGAGTTGATGGGAAATACTGTTGAAAAAACACCGGCCGACCAAAAAGAAGTGTATATAAAATTAAAAAAAGACGGAAATAAAATTGAAGGCTTTGGAGGTTGCAATGGTTTTGGCGGAGAGTTTACTACAAAAAATGATTTTAATATTTCTATGACCAATATTATAAGTACTATGATTGCCTGCCCCGATTTGGAAAGAGAAAACGAATTATTTAATGTTTTAAAAACTGTCGATAACTATTATGCCAGGGGAGATACCCTCTCTTTATCTAAAGCAAAGATGGCGACAATGGCAAAATTTGTTGCAGTCAACCCTCAATAATTTTCTTCAGAAAAATAATATAGCTATAACTCCTGTCAAATAGAAGGCCTGCAGGGCACCATCTTGTAGGATGCCGTACGTATTAAAAAAGTAGAATACTTAAGAAAGTTAAGAAGGTCATTTGTTTGGATTGGTTGTGATTGCTCCCGCACCGTAATCATTCTTTTTATAGGTATCATACATTTTGGAACTGCTGCCCAGCCTTGTGTCACGGTAAATCGGTTTTGTCCCTGATCTGGCGCCTTTATTTTGGTTTCTGAAAGTAACAAGTGGCTTTTTATTACCAGGATATTGGTGAGATACCGAATCCTTTTTAATCTGTAGGTCGGTTGTGTCTTGTGAAAAACCAGCGGCCGAAATAAAAATCCCGGATATGATTAATGGTATTATCTTTTTGTACATAATATTTTTATTTTCTGTTTTATTGTTTTCATAAATATTATGCCAGTTCCCTATCGTGTGGTAAAAAATAACAAACTCATTATTGTGCATTGAGTCCCAATGTTTTTGAGCGGTATTTCTCCCTGCCTCATGAAAATAAACCCCCTTTTTATTTCAGATTCCAAATAATTTATTTTATGTTTGTTCTCATTACCTACTCTTTTGAGCTGAAATCCCGTTCCCTTAAAAATCATCTTGTTTCCTTTTATCCCACTTATTACATGCATTGTAATTCCGGAAGACCGTATTAAACCTCGTCCTTGAATTCCCCATTTTTTTACTCAAAAAAAACGTTTTTTTATGAAAAAGAATTTTACCTCTCACTCGGGAACAGTCAGGCTTACCGTTATGACTTTCGCTCTTCTACTCATCAACTCATTTACCACTAATATCTATGCACAGATTAGTTGTAATAATGAAGCGGTTTTATTTTTAGAAACTTTTGGTACCGGAACAACTGCGACCAGCAGTCCTGATATTTTGCCTTCTGGCTTAACATACCAGGAAACCGGTTCATTGGCGGATGAAGGTGTTTACCGGATTATTAATAATACACAACAAAAACCTGAGTGGCATGCCTCAGAAGATCATACTACCGGCGACGTCGATGGTAAAATGATGGTTGCAAACGGCCAGGCAGAAGTTTATTACAACCACCGTATTGATCGGGCGCAGGGCTTTGGGGCCGGCAGCGTTTATACTGCAAGTTTATATTTAATGAATGTGAATACGCTGGGCACTTGTGGTGTTGATGCGTTGCTTCCGAATATAACATTTAGTGTTGAATACCTTTCGCAGGCTAATACATGGGAACCGTTTGCAGGGTCTCCGTATTCAGCGTCTCCGGTTGTTCAAACTGCGTCGCCAACATGGGTATTTCTTGGTTCCTCATTCACATTACCTTCCACCGGTTCTTTCCTTGTGACAAGTGTAAGAATTGTTTTATCAGATGGAACTGTTGGGGGCTGCGGCAATGATTTCGCAATGGACGATTTGAAATTCTCTTTATGTACCGGAGGAGGTGAGTTGCCGGTTGAGTTCATAAATGTAACTGCACGCCAAAAGGGTAGTGGAGTAAGTGTTGAATGGTCTACGTCGCAGGAACTAAATAGCAAATCTTTTGTGATAGAAAAAAGCGCAGATGGAAATTCTAACTGGAATGCCATTGCCACAATTAATGCTGCAGGAAACAGTTCAACTGTAAAGACATACAATGCATATGATCCGCAGCCGTTTAGAGGAAGCAATTTCTATCGCATTAAGCAGGTGGATAAAGACGGTAATTTTAAATATTCTAAAATCGTAAGCGTTAAATTAAGCTTTAGTAAAACCGGGGTTTCCGTATTGGCAAATCCATTCCACAATTCGCTTACAATTGATTTCGCAAGTGCGACTGACCAGGTAGTTTCCGCAAGGCTTCTTGATATTACCGGTAAGCAGGTAGGGGTTGAAAAATGGTCAATTGGTACCGGAAATACCAGGAAAGATTTTTCCAACGTAAGCGGTTTACAACAGGGTATGTATATACTTACAGTTTCTAACTCAGGCGGGGAAATTCTTTATAATAATAAAGTTATCAAACAATAATATTGAACTGACTACACAGGCATCAACCAAAAAGGAAACCAGGCGGTTTCCTTTTTTTAATTTATCCCGGCACAAACCAACCAGTATTTGTTTCAAATAATGATGTTACCGATATTTACCAAATAATGAAAGCCGCATCAATAAATGAACTCAAAAAAGAATTACAGATAAAAACCCACGTTGAATTGCTTTCGTTTTGTCTGCGGCTGGCAAGGTCTAAAAAAGAAAATAAAGAACTCCTTACTTTTCTTCTTTTTGAAGCTGATGACATTGCAAACTACATTGAAAATGTAAAGGACGAAATAACCGGGTTGCTTAACGCGATACATATTTCAAATGCTTATTATGTAAAAAAAAGTTTGCGCAAAATTCTTCGCCAGGCGAATAAATATATAAGATTTACGTCTTCAAAACAGGCAGAAGCTGAAATATTAATACACTTCTGCAACGGCGTAAATAATTTTCCTGGAGCTTTAAATAAAAGCAGGGCATTGTTGAAAATGTATGAAAACCAGATAAAGAAAATTGAGGAATCTCTTGCAACCCTTCACCCTGATCTTCAATATGATTTAAGAAAGAATCTTAAGACGAGGTAGCAATCTCTGCAGTGTAGATTTTGGTTTTACTTTTTTTTGCTAACTTTATTTTTCATCAAAGAAAAAGGAGGTATTCATGCAATCTACAGATAGAGCATGGACTCCGGTGCTAGAGTCTTAGCACAGGGCATCCATCAAAATAATCTGGAGCGCTATGCGGCGCTATTAACCACCGGGTTCGCCTGGTGGTTTTTTTTATTACGGCATTTAGCATTCACACAAATATTTCCTGTCAAAAAAAAATTTTTTAAACTGAATACAGTTAAATTTACACAACCATCAATTTTTTTAAACCTAAAACATTTCAAAAATGAACCTGAGAAAAATTATTCCATTGCTCCTCCTTGCAATGAGCCTTACAATCGTAATGCCTGTGCTGGCATCGGATGAAACCCCAATAGCAAATACAGAAAAATCAACGGATGCACGCTCACAGCAATTGATGAACCGCCTCATAGAAATACGTGATATGGATAAGAGCAACCTCACGAGGGTAGAAAAAAAGGAACTGAGAAAAGAAGTGAAGGAAATAAAGAAGGAAGCAAGGAACCGTGGGATTTATCTTTCTGTAGGGGCTATTATAATCATTATATTGCTTTTAATTCTTCTCTTATAATAAATTAGTGCAATTAATAAAATTGCCCGTATACGCGGGCATTTTTATTTTTATTTAGAAAAGTTGAAATTGTATACCACAAAATAAGGTGTTAACAATTTTATTTCTTTTTATCGGCAACCACAAGAACAACGCCTATTACAGCGAGTATACCACCCGCATAAGTAGGCCATCCAATCCATTTGTTTTCGGTTTTATTTACTTCTAATGGACCAATATCCACCACTTTCTTCTGAACGGGAACCGAGAATCCCTTTATTAGTATCATCACAATTCCAACGACGATTAATACCCATCCTGCTGCTTTCATATTTTTAAATTTAACATGCAAGATAAATAATTTTTTTCCCTTTTGTTTTTCAGGCATCTTTGACAAAAAAATTAGTGGCTTCAAACCGCAAGGCAGCACTTGGTTTTATTTTTCTTACCCTTCTTATAGATGTAACTGGCCTGGGAATAATCATTCCCGTATTGCCAAAACTTATTGAGGAATTAATTCACGGCAGCATAAGTGTGGCATCCCGCTATGGTGGCTGGCTCACTTTCGCCTATGCAATAATGCAATTTTTATTTGCGCCGTTTCTTGGAAATCTTAGTGATAAATATGGCCGCAGGCCTGTCCTATTGTTTTCATTATTTGGCTTTGGCGTAGATTATGTATTCCTTTCTTTTGCGCCTACCATAGGCTGGCTTTTTGTAGGAAGAATTATTGCAGGAATTACAGGCGCAAGCTTTACTACAGCCACGGCATACATTGCAGATATAAGTGCGCCGCAGGACCGTGCAAAAAATTTTGGCCTTGTTGGAGCTGCATTTGGACTTGGATTTATCATAGGCCCCGTTATAGGCGGACTGTTAGGGCAGTATGGTTCCCGTGTTCCCTTTCTTACCGCTGCCGGGCTTACGTTTCTTAATTTCCTTTATGGTTTTTTTGTTTTACCCGAGTCATTACCTCCTGAAAACCGGCGCAAATTTGAATGGAAGAGGGCAAATCCTTTTGGAGCTTTTAAACATTTGAAAAAATATCCTGCGGTGGCTGCGCTTGCAGTTTCATTTTTCCTGGTTTATATGGCGGGGCAGGCGGTGCAAAGTGTTTGGGCATTTTTTGGTATCGAACGTTTTGGATGGAGCGTTAAAATTATTGGCATTTCCTTGGGAGTGGTTGGCCTGTTGGTTGGCCTGGTGCAGGGTGTTCTCATAAGATACATAAATCCGAAACTCGGTAACACAAAAAGTATTTATATTGGCTTTGGCATGTATGCGTTGGGGTTAGTTTTATTTGCGTGTGCAACCGAAGGTTGGATGATGTTTATTTTCCTGGTTCCTTATTGTCTCGGCGGTATTGCCGGTCCTGCTTTGCAGGCGATTATTACAGGCCATGTTCCTGCAAATGAGCAAGGGGAATTGCAGGGAGCTCTTACAAGTTTAATAAGTGCAACATCTATTTTAAGCCCCGTAATTATGACAAGTTTGTTTGCTCATTTTACTGCCAAATCATCTTCTATTTATTTCCCGGGAGCGCCGTTTGTTCTTGGAGCAATATTAATGACTGCCGCCGGAATTGTAGCTTATAATGTTTTAAATAAAGAAAAGGAAGGGGTGGATTATAAAATTAAGACGCCGTCGGGATAAGCAAAATATTCTTTTTCACCTTAATAAAACATTTTATTTTATTTGTTTCAGTGCCTCACTAACCTGCTCGACAGGCCGTTGGCAGGTTTTATTTTCGCACACATAGGTCATCGTTTTTCCTTCAATCAATTTATTTTGTAGCAAAGAAAAATTACCTTCAGTGTTGCCACCGAGGTATATAGTATTCGGCAAGTATTCTTTGTGAAATTCTATTAACCTTTCATTCCAGTTATTGCCAACAATGGCGACTTCATAAGGCGGTTTTATCTGTAAAGCCATTACTTGTGCCCAATTGCTGTAATACCCTGTATTTTTTTTGATGTCTTCAATCACATTCTTTACAAGCTGTGTCGATTGTTCTTCATATTTGTTATTTTCAAAATAAAGACTGAGCAGCAATAAATTTTTGGCCATCTCGCTGTTCGATGATGGAATTACGTTATCTGATATTTCCATTTTTCGTGCGATCAAATTGCTATGTTGATTATCCGTGTAAAAAAACATGCCTGTTGTTTTATCAAAAAAATATTGCTCCACATATCGGTTAAAATCATTGGCTTTTTGTAAATAATTTTCTTTGAAAGTTACCTGGTAATAATCAATAAGAGCGCTTATTGTAAAAGCATAATCATCCAGGAACGCCGGTATAGTTGCTTTGCCGTTTTTATAGTTCCTGTATAAACTATTTTCTTTTGTTGAAATATTTTTCAAAAGGAAGTCAATATTGTTTTGAGCCATATGTAAAAAATCTCCTTCGCCAAAAACCTGGTATGCATCAATCAGGCCCTTTGCCATCAGGGCGTTCCACGAGGTGAGTATTTTATCATCGGTGTGCGGGCGAATGCGTTGATCTCTTGCGTTCAGTACTTTTAATTTTAATTCATCAATTTTATTTTGAAATTGCTCATCTGTAAGATTGAATTTCTTTGCAGCATTTTTATCGCCTGTGTTTATGTCGGGAATATTTTTATTTGGTTCCCAGTTTCCTTTACCGGTAATGCCAAAATAATCTGAAAAAATCCCGGCATCCTCTCCAAGTATTTGTTTTATTTCATCTTCGCTCCACACGTAAAATTTTCCTTCTTCGCCCTCGCTATCGGCATCAAGGGAAGAATAAAATCCACCTTCCGGGGAAGTGAGCTCACGTTTTACAAATGCAATCGTTTCATAAACTATTCTTTTATACAAAGGATTTTTAGTAACCTGGAAGGCGTGACTGTAAAGGCTTACAAGCTGTGCATTATCGTACAGCATCTTTTCAAAATGCGGTGCGTGCCAGTTAGCATCTGTGGCATATCTTGAAAATCCGCCGCCAACCTGGTCATATATTCCTCCGTACGCCATATGCTCTAAAGTTGTTTCTACTGCTTTTAGTGCGTCTTTATTTTTGCTTAAATAATTGTATTGTAATAAATACTCCCAAATGGATGGCATGGGAAATTTCATAGCGCCCTTCGTCCCGCCTTTTTCAATGTCAAGTCGCCCGCTTAATGTTGAAAACATAGCATCCAGTGTATTTAAAGAAAATGAAAC
>JBBSPK010000044.1:0-19168 GCA_038258875.1 Chitinophagales bacterium | reverse complement strand
CTTCATCGCCTAGTTTAAGGTTAGGCATGTCGCGAAACTCATTTAATGATACAAGTCCATCACTTTTAAAACCGATATTTATCACAACATCAGTTTTTGTCATACCCACAACGGTACCGTGGATCATTTCATTATCATTAATCTGCTTAAAAGTTTTGTCATAAACTTCGTCATACTTTTGTCTCTCCTGTTTGTTATAAGAAGTAACATTCCTCTTATCAACAGTCCAGTCAAAATCGTCATGTGCTGAAGCAAGTGCTTCTTCCTGAATTTCCTGTTCGGTAGGCTGAGGTTCGGTAGCAGCTTGTGTAGATTCAACGTCAGGAAAATCCGGGAATGGTACGCCCTCAATTCCGCCTTGTGGCATTTCTTCAACAGATTGTTTGGTTTCTTCTTTTACGGCCGTTTCGGTAACCGCCTTTGCATCATTTTTAATTTGATCATCCATATTTTTATCACCAGGTAATTTTTTTGTTGCTGTATCCCGGGAACTTCCGGAATCCTGTACATCAGCATTTTGGCCTGCATTTTCAGCAGGCAGGTTAATAATATTATTACTCATTTTAGGCCCAAATTGCTTTTTTATTTTGGGAGTGCAAAGGTAATATAAATCTATTTAATTTGTGGAAATTATTGACCCGAAGTTTTGTATAGGATCATCATTATATTATTAAGAAAATCATTGAGAATCAGTGCACAAAGCAAAAAATACAGAATTTTCTATACTTCGGTTATTAAAACTTGTATACTCTATTGTACGTCATTCACAATTGATTTTACTTTTTTGGTCGACAGGTAAATCTGGAATCCAAGCCCAAGATTAAGATTGCTCCTGTAAGCCTGGCTACCGAAACCCACAATTCCATTATACTTGAGTAAAGTTTCCAACCCGATATTTGGCGTTATAAAATAAGCGTAGCCCGGTCCTACACCAACTCCGAGGCCCGTTGTACTCGAACCACTGGAAAGGCTTACACCCTGGATACCCACATTACTTTCAAAGAACAGGCGGCCCTGCCTCAAAACATTTACCATGGGATCATTTAAATAATACCTTCCAAGAGCGCCAACACCATAACCTGTAGTCGTTCCGGCACCTTTGGCCGTTGCAAGGCTAAAATCAATATAACCTCCAACGGCGATATTATCCCTGATAAAAAGAGCGACCTTTGGACTTACGTTTGCCTGGAATGCTCCGCCTCCTCCAAGAGTTAAATCGAGCTTAGCAATATCCCCACCCACCAGAATATTTCCCTTTTGTATTTGAGCATCCGTTTTAGTGATGAAAATTGTGAGGGATAAGATTAAAATGAGAATAGTTTTTTTCATTAGTTTTTTAAAAAAAGCTAGTCCACAAACTATGCCATATGTTGGTTATTCATATATTGCAACACGATTGCATGCATAAAAAAATAATTGATGAAGAGGTTGATTAAAAACTTACAACAAACACATCTTGCAAAATCAATAATTTATTTTTTAGTTGGAATCGTTAGTTATCCCGGGCTGGCCATAGTAAACAGCATAAAAATATCAGGGACAGAAAATTTCAAACATCTTCCAAAAAAAAACGTGTTGTTCGTAAGCAACCATCAAACCTATTTTGCAGACGTTATTACATTCCTACATATTTTTTGCGCAGTAAAATGGAGAAAGGAAAATAAACTCGGTATTCCTTTATACCTGTTAAATCCGTTCACACGTGTGTATTATGTTGCTGCTTCCGAAACAATGAAGAGCAGTTTCTTAAGCAGGGTATTTGCCTGGGCGGGTGCTATAACGGTAAAGCGTACATGGCGGGCAGAAGGTAAAGAAGTAAGACGCGGGCTTGACCCGGGTGATACCCGTAACATTGCCAGGGCACTTAAAAATAATTGGGTAATTACATTCCCGCAGGGCACTACAAAGCCTTTTGCGCCCGGCAGAAAAGGAACGGCATTTATTATAAAACATAGCAAACCTGTTGTAATACCTGTAGTAATAAATGGCTTTTGGCGGGCATTTAATAAAAAGGGATTAAAGTTTAAAAAGAAGGGGGTGCTATTAAGCGTAAAGTTTAAAGAGCCCCTGCAATTTACTTACGAAGAAAGCGTCGAAGCGATTCTTGAAAAAGTGATGGACGCCATCGAACAAAGCAAGAAATTTATGATGAAAAGTAAACATCATTTAATAACTGCCTTAGATAAGTAATCTCTTAATTAATATTTTTAAAAAGGGCTTTCAATTCCGCAGCATCATGCGGTTTCATTTTTCCTCCAAGAATTAATCTTAATTGTCTTCGCCTTAAAGCACTCTCAAAAAGAGTATTTTCTTCTTCACTTTCCGGTTCAACCTGGGGAACAGACATGGGTTTACCGTTGGGGCCAAGTGCAACAAAAGTATAAAATGCCTCATTGCTTTTGTAACGATATTGTTGAATAATATCTTCTCCCCATACGTTTAAATGCACTTCCATACTGGTGTTAAATGCTCTTGATATCTTAGCCTCAATATGCACCACATTACCAAGTTTAATGGGATTGGTAAAAGAAATATTATCAACTGAAGCCGTCACCACGGGTGCATTGCAATGTTTAGCACCTGAGATTGCAGCTGCAATATCCATCCAATACAATAAACGTCCGCCCATTAGATTTCCAAATGTATTGGTATCATTAGGCAACACCAGTTCTGTCATAACCACCAAACTCTCTGCAGGTTTTTTTGAAATCATTCTGAATTTTTTTTTGCAAAGATAACATTGCAATAGAAGATGGTTTGAGAATGTTTTAATCGATCCTTTTACAATTATTTTAATTTTGCGTGAGGATAGACAGTGTATGAATTCAACTCCCCAAAAAATTACAACAAGCGATTTGCAGCAGATGCAACTGCCAACGTCAATAGATGATGTAATTATACAGCTTGAAAAAATTATCAGGTATTGTGAAGAAAATAATAATTGTGCAGGCTATTTCGCTGTGTTATATCATAAGGTTACCTGTAAAGTAAAGGAGGTTATTAATAAGAAAGGTTTTGAGGATGGAGAAAGGATGGAGCGCATGGATGTTGCCTTTGCGAGACGCTACATCGACGCATTTAAAGCCTGGATTGCCGTTAAGCAAACGACGAAATCGTGGGAGATTACATTTGATTCTGTTCCGGATAAATCGTTACTCGTAGTGCAACATTTATTGTTGGGGATGAACGCTCATATAAATCTTGATTTAAGCATTGCGACGGAATTTATAATGCATGGATATTCATTGGATGATATTCACAACGATTTCAACACGATAAATTCCATCCTGGCTGATATGATTGAAAATATAGAAGATTGTCTTACAAAAGTAAACCCGCTGATGAGACTACTTAACCTTAAGATTTATAAGTATGATGAAATGCTCGTGCAGTTTAGTATATCAACGGCGAGAGATGGTGCGTGGAGTTTTGCAAATGAATTAGCCGGTAAGGCCGGGCATGATTATGAAGATTGTATTCTTGCAAGAGATGAAAGAATTGAACAATTGGGAAAAAGCATTGCCAGGCCTCGTGGATTACTTTTAAGATTTATCATTAAACTTATCCGGCTTTTTGAAAAGAAAAATGTTGGCGCCATTGTAAAACTACTGGGTACCTGAATTTTTAAAGAAACAGCCTAAAGACTTTCCCATAACATTTTCTTCACAACTTATTTATTTGGTGATTAGTTTTTGATTTTGGAATTTCGGCCTCCAATTATGACAAATATTTCTTTTGAGAATTCAGAGATTGCTTTTGAATATAAGGCTGATAAAGAACTTAAGAAAGCGAAATTTCTTTTTTCTACGATGGCTAAACCCTGGCTGGTAAAGCTTGGCACAAAATTAACTCCCTGGATCATCAAAGCGGGCTTACCAGTAAATGGTTTAATCAGGAAAACCATTTTTAGCCAGTTTGTGGGCGGCGAAACATTATTAGAAACGTCCAATGTAGTTAAGAAACTTGATCCTTTCAACGTGCAGGTAATTCTTGACTATGGAGTTGAAGGTAAAGAAGGAGAGGAAAATTTTGATCACGCAACTGAAGAATTTATAAGGGTAATTCAATATGCAGCCAGCGAGCCTCACGTTCCCTATATGAGCATAAAACTTACAGGCCTCGCGAGGTTTGGTTTGCTGGAAAAGCTTCATGAGAAGGCAGACTATAACCATACAATAAATG
Organism: Chitinophagales bacterium; assembly: GCA_038258875.1. Taxonomy (GTDB): domain Bacteria; phylum Bacteroidota; class Bacteroidia; order Chitinophagales; family Chitinophagaceae; genus Ginsengibacter. The sequence goes on along the minus strand of JBBSPK010000044.1, from coordinate 14,986 downwards.
GAATTGTTTCAGATAACGGATTAACCGAAAATGAAAAAAATGAATGGCAGAAAGTTGTTGTTCGTCTTGAAAAAATTTGCAGGGTTGCAGTTGAAAGTGATACAGGTGTATTGATTGACGCTGAGGAAAGCTGGATTCAAAATCCTGTGGATGCACTTGCTATGCAAATGATGCTGAAATTCAATATTGAAAAACCTGTCGTGTATAATACCTTTCAACTTTACAGGCACGATCGGTTGCAATTCTTAAAAGATAGCTATCAGGCTTCTCTGGGAAATAATTTTTTGCTTGGCGTGAAAGCCGTGCGGGGTGCCTATATGGAGAAGGAACGTAAACGTGCTGGCCTCTTGAATTATTCATCGCCCATTCAACCGGATAAAGAACATACCGATGCAGATTATAATGCTGCGTTGGAATTCTGTATTGATCACATTAAAACCATTTTCATAATTATTGCGTCGCATAATGAATTCAGTAATTTATATACCACACAGCTTATGCAAAAAAACGGCATAGCACCCGGTAATAATCATATTCTTTTTTCACAATTGTACGGTATGAGCGATAACATTACTTTCAATCTCGCCAAAGCCGGATTTAATGCAAGTAAATATTTGCCGTTCGGGCCAATCAAGGATGTTATCCCTTATTTAATGAGAAGGGCACAGGAGAATTCTTCTGTAAGTGGTCAAACAGGTCGTGAACTTGGCTTAATAAAGAAAGAGCTTAAAAGAAGAAAAGATAAAAAATACTAAGAAAAAGTTTAACCCGGCTCTTCTCCCGATGTTCATTTCAAATGTAATATACAGCCGTTCATGTAAAAAATAGTTACAGCATCGCGGTCAAAATTAACTTTGACCAAATGCTTTTATGAGTAGAATTTCGCCAGCCATTTTACTGCTTTTTTTATTTTCTAATCTCTATTCGCAACAAAGAAATTTGCACGCCGTCAAAATTAACCAGCCAGTAAAAATTGATGGAAACCTTGATGATGCCGCCTGGCAAAGCATTGAGGCGGCAACTGACTTTATTATTTCTTTTCCTTCATTTGGAAAGCCTTCAAATCAAAAAACGAATGTAAAAATTGCTTACGATAATTCGGCTGTGTATATAGGTGCATTTATGTTTGATAACCCAAAAGAAATAATCAAAGGATTAACTGCACGGGATGTAATTGACTTACAAAATACTGACTATTTTAGCGTGAGCATGGATACGTATAAAGATAATCAGAATGGATTTCTCTTCCAGGTGACCGCTGCGGGAGTTCAGGGCGACGCAAAGATTTCTCAAAATGTCGATCGCACATGGGATGCTGTCTGGGAAAGTAAAGTTTCAATAAAAAAAGATGGCTGGGTTGTGGAAATGAAAATCCCTTTTAGTGCAATACGGTTTTCGAAAAAAGATATACAAAACTGGGGACTTCAATTTCTCCGTTTCAGAAGAAAGACCAATGAGAGTTCTTCATGGAGCCCCGATGACCCCAATGTAAGCGGTACTGTTAATAAATGGGGAACCTGGACTGGCTTGAAAAGTATAACACCTCCATTAAGATTATCATTTCTTCCATATTTATCAGGCGGAGTAAGGGTCTCACCAATTGGTAATTCTACGGTCACGGAGTATTTAAAAAGCGGTGGGCTCGATGTAAAGTATGGCATTAATGAAAGCTTCACTCTTGATATGACCTTAATTCCTGATTTTGCACAGGTTCAATCCGATAATGTTATTCTAAATCTTACTCCTTTCGAAGTAAAGTTCACTGAATACCGTCCTTTTTTTACTGAAGGAACTGAATTATTTAATAAGGCAAATCTATTTTATGCAAGAAGAATTGGCGCTACGCCGCAGGGCAGCTATGATGTATTAACGCTTGCCAATGATAGTCCTCAATATAAGATTATAAAAAATCCCGGTATAACGAGATTATATAATGCAACAAAATTTTCGGGAAGAACAAAACACAATCTCGGTATTGGAATATTGAATGCTTTGACTGCCACAATGAACGCAGAACTACAAGATCAAAATACCGGTAAGAAATTTTTCGTACAAACGGAACCCCTTACAAATTATAATATCATTGTACTTGACCAGGCGTTAAAAAACAGGTCTTCAGTTACTTTCACCAACACGAGCGTATTGCGGAAAGGAAACAGCCGCAATGCGAATGTTGCGGGACTTGATGTTTCTCTTTTTGATAAGAAAAATACTTATAACTTTTTGTTGAATGGACAGTACAGTAATGTTTGGGGAACAAATGGAAAGTATGATGGATACAAGGCTTATATGCAATATGGGAAAGTAAGTGGTAAAATTCAATATAGTGCGCTGGCAAGTATCTTATCCGACAAATATGACCCAAATGACCTTGGATTTCTTCGCAATAATAATTCTTTTGGTTATATAGGCTCAGCCAGCTATAATAATTTTTCAGAGACAAAAAACTTTTTGACGCAACGTTACCAGCTCACCATTACGAATTTATATTTATACTACCCTTTTAAGTGGCAAAATTTTACAATTGAACAAAGTGCCTTTGTCGTGTTTAAGAATTACTGGGATGTCACTTTAGATTTTTATACACAACCTCTATGGTCAAACGATTTTTTTGAGCCGCGTACTCCCGGAAGAGTTTTAAAAAGTCCACCTGTTTATTTTCTAAAATTATTCGGAAGCACTGACAGCCGGAAAAAACTATTTTATAATTATAATTTTACCTACGGCGAAAGCACATTGGTGAACGATCCTTACTATAAAGTTTTAAGCGGATTTCGGTATAGGTTTAATGACAGGTTACAGGTTACTGCAACTTTAAGTACCGAAAAAGACAGAGGCAACTACGGATTTGTTTACCGTGATAATAATGGTGCTCCAATAATAGGCGAGCGTAATATCAAAACAAATTCCACGATATTGTCAGGCGATTACAATTTCAATCCGAAAATGAATATGAGCATCAGGCTAAGGCATTATTGGAGCCAGGTACATTATCTCAATTTTTTTGATTTGAAAAATGATGGTTACCGGGTATTAAGGAATTTTACGCCAGGCTATGATCAAAATTTTAATAAGTTTAATGTTGACATGTTTTATACGTGGGATTTTTTATTGGGCAGCCGCATTACGTTCGCATGGAAAAATGCTCTTGGCCCGGATGTAACTATTGACGGAAGACAAAACAAAAGCTACATAAAAAATTTCAGCAGGGTATTTGATTATCCTCATTCTAATGAGGTTTCAATAAAAATTGTTTACTACCTGGATTACCTAAAATTAAAAAAGAGAGATAATTTTTAGGCAAAGATGATTAATGATTGATGCTGCAATTGGCATTTGTTGTTTACATTTTTATAACCTTGTTTTCGACTAACGCGAATACGTTATCTTTTCTCTGCGGTTTTATTTTATGCAAGCCCGTAAACATGCTAAAGGCTGGCAATACCGCATACTTTTCGCTAAAATAAAAACAGGGGAGCATAAATGATTGTTTGCTGGTGCCATTTACCTTAATGCCAGGATGAATATGGCCCGAAAAAGCAAACAAATCGTCTTCTTCACATTCAGCGGCAAAATCGTGAGTAAAACAAAATTTTTTTACCGATAATTTTTTTAGTGCCACCACTATATTTGCGTCTTCATAAAATTTATTTTTTAGTATATCGTGATTTCCTTTTATAAGATGGATGGAAATCTCGGGAATGTCATTTCTCCATTTTAAGAAGAAATCAATTTCTTTATTTGCGTGGCTGTGAAACATATCACCCGCAATCAATAATTTCTCCGGTTTAAAAAATTGAATTTGTGTAAACAACCTCTGTAAATCTTCTTTAAAAATATTTTGAGGTACACCAATTCCGGATTTCCTAAAATGTCCTGTTTTTCCAAAATGCAGGTCAGAAAGTATTAATGCTTTTTCTTCCTCCCAAAAAATACACCGGGCAGGCGATAACCAAAGAGTTTGTTTTTGAAGAATAAATCTATGTGGGGAAAACAAATATTTTTTTAGTAAAGATACAAAAACAAGAGTGGCTGGAAATGGGTGAAACATAGGCATTCGATACACGACCCTGTGTATTCGTTACTAAAAACATTATGCTATTGCAGGAGGCTACCGGATTCCACTATTTTGTAATAATAACGCAAATCTTGGATCATTACGTAATGGATCCCAATACGGGCTCACAGCAAGAAATTTTAATCCTCCGTATTCCTTATTTTCCACCGACCGGTTTAGCCATGTAAATGCACTGTCTTTTTCGCCCGCCATAGTATAAAAATTAGCAATTTCCTGAGCCATAATTCCTTTTTTCTTTGCCTTCTTAACAATCAGTTTTTCAAAAGTTGATTTATCCTTTTTTATGACACTCAATAGCAATTCATAATTAGATGATTTGGCGTAATATTCGGCTGAATCTGTTTCTCCTTTTAAATAATATAAGTCGGCAAGAAATTCTACATAAGACAAATCACTGGAAAAATTATCGGGCGCTTCTTTCAGAATATTAATGGCTTTATTTACATCTTTCGCAAACAAATAAATTAAAGCTTTTGTATAATAAATTCTTTTCGATCTCGGGTCTAAAACAATTGCTTTTTCAATCATTTCCTTAGCAGTTTCGAATTTGCCTTTAGCTGCCAACTCAAGGGCATACCATTGAAACGCAGGGGCATAATTTGGATTAAACTGTACTATATTTTCGAACTGTTTAACGGCGGCGGTGCCATTTCCTTCCATGCTGCTCAGGTAGATGGCATATGAAGCCTTTACCTCGGGCAGCGTAGAATCTAATGCCAGTGCCTCGGCTAGTGCTGATTTTGCTTTTGCCGATACACTATCTACCTGTAAATAACCATTATCACATAATACGGTATAAGCATCTGCAATACCGGAATAAGCCAATGCATAATTGGGATCTAATTTTATTGCATTTGAAAAAAAGAAGATAGAAGTATCTAAGCCTTCCCGGGTGCGAAGGTTCCAATAATACCTGCCCTTTAGATAGAGTTGATAAGCATCAGTGTTCAACGTAGCATGCTTCTCAATTTTTCTCTTTTCACCCGGAGAAAGTTGTGTTTGCATAGCGGAGGCAACTTCGGCGGAAACTTTAGTCTGAATGGCTAAAATTTCGCTAAAAGATTCATCATAGTTTTTGGCCCAAACGTGAGCATCGTCTTTGGCATTAATGAGTTGTGCAGTAATTCGTAACATGTCTCCCGAGCGTTGCACACTGCCTTCCAGTATATAGGCTACATGTAATTCATTGGCTATTTGCCTTATTGTTTTTGTTGTGCCTTTATATTGCCTGGTTGAAGAAAAGGAGGTGACTTTAAGATCGGCTATGTTGGAAAGCGATGTCAGAATATCTTCAGTAATTCCATCGCTTAAATATTCTTCTGCCGGATTATGACTCAAATTAATAAATGGTAATACCGCGATTGTCTTATGGGTAGCCGGATTTTTAATAAAATTAAAATAAGAAAAAGTTGCCATAGCGATGATCAGTATGCCAATACCTGTCGCTAACCAATATTTTTGATTTGTCACTGCTTTTCCTTTGCCAATAAGCTTCTTGTGAAGAGGCACCACCAGTCCTGAGTTACCAATGGCATATATTTCAATAAGCTCATTTACATTTTTAAATTCATATTTGCCCAGTGAGATGGCTTTAATAGAACTGTGATTACGGATTTCCCGAAAAACAATGTCAGTAATAAAAACGCCTCCTGCAACTGCAAAAGACTCTACGCGGGAAGCAATATTTACACCATCGCCAAAAATTTCTTTCCCTTCAATAATTACATCACCTAAATGAATTCCAATTCTTAATGGAACATGTGGTTCCTGTAACATTTGCTGTTGTATTTCTACAGCGGCCAACACAGCATCGACTGCACTCTTGAATATACAGCAGACACCGTCACCCTGAAAGTGAATAATGCGTCCGTGATGATTTCTTAAATCGGTCTCCAGAACTTTATGAAACTTGTCTGTGATGATTTTAGCCTGGTCTTCATCATGTTGAACCAAGGCAGTAAAACCCTGTATATCCGCAAAAAGAATCGCTGCTAATTGTCTTTTTTGGGGCATGTCATGATGAAAGTTGGTATTTAAATTTAAGCATTAAAATTTATAAAATTTTTGGAGTGCTTTGCTATGAATTATCCAAATATTGAATTATCTTAACAAAAGCTTCTGTTTCCATAAAGTTTTAAATTCTGATAATTCAAATAAAATTTTATGAGCACACTCTTCAACGTCCCGCTTCCAGCCTCCCTCACCAGAAGATTAGCAGAAGCGGCAGATGGTTTCAGGAATGTAAACCAGGTATTTTTGATTGCCGGATACGAATTTCCACATCCCATAAAAGATTTTCCTGATTTAACCTCAGCACAATCTTATTTTTCAGATAACGGATTCTCAGAAAATGAATATGGAATTTTCGGTCCGTTTAAGACTAATGATGATGTGGAAAATCTAAATCTCAAGGGTGTTGAGAATATTGAAAGCATAGATCTTACTATTCATTTTAAGGATGGAAGCCACCAGGACGAATGCCTGACGGGCAGTATCGATTCAATCTTCTTTAATCTTTCTTCATTTGAAAAATTTGTTTTTCCATATTATTGTCGCTTATATGGAGTTGAATACGCAAAAACAATGAGAGAAAACTTAATTATAAAATATAGCCAACAAACGAACCAGGGTAGTAGTGTTGTTGTGGCTGCCGCAGCTCCGCCGTCAAGTCATTCTAACAAAACATTGATGTTAAAGCTAATGAGTGGAGAACAATTACCTAACGACGAAATAACTTATTAGGATTTGAATATGACTAACGAAATAAATGATTTTGTTGACCCCTCAGATTTAGCTTTAATCGACATTATTTTACCATTTGCATCTGCATCCTTTTCACACGATCCTCTAATTTTTCTGAGGTAAGATTTTCCCGCAGGCTGTCTACCTTAATCGGGAAACAGAAGGGTGTAAGCCGGTTAGGAAAGGTAATAACAATTTTACTTTTTTGAATTCGCTCCAGCATATTACGTAGCCTTTCTTCTTCCATCTGTTGCTCCATCACTTCATTGTAGGATTGCCTGAGCAATAAATTTTTTGGCTCATATTCTGAAAATACATTAAACAATAAGGAAGCGGAAGATTGTAAATGCCTCGCTTTTTTTTGCTCTCCTGGAAATCCCTGAAAAATTAATCCGCCGATTACAGCAATATCTCTGAATTTTCTTTTCGCCATTTCCACACTGTTCAGGCTTCGCTGAATATCCAGTAATAAATTTTCAGGAGAAAATAACTCATAGGAATTCGTATCATCTAACGGTATCGGCTGGTCGCTTAATAATTCGAATCCATAATCATTCATAGCCAGCGAAAAAGTAATAGGAGTGATCCTGCTAATCCTAAAAGCTAAAATGGCCGCCATCGCTTCATGCACCAATCTTCCCTCAAACGGAAAGGCAAAAAGATGAAAGCCGTCTTTTGTTTCTATTTGTTCAACAAGCAACTCATTTTGTTTTGGGATATGCGATAAATATTCCTGTAATTCAAATAAAGGTTGCAATGCTTCAATTTCAGGATCAATATTGTCTTTATTTTTTTTATGTAATAACATCCCTGCTTCATCGAATTTTTTCCTGAGCATACTACCGAGATTGGCCGACAAAGGCATGCGGCCTCCCTGCCAGCTTGGAATAATTGATTTTTTTGCATTGGATTTTCTTACCAGGGCTGTCATATCTTTTATCATGGCAAATTCGACCGTTCTGCCCGCCAGTGTAAATACATCGCCCGGTTGCAACCTCGCAATAAACCATTCCTCGATAACACCAATAAATCCACCGCTGATAAATTTAACCTTCATCATTGGGTCACTCACGATAGTTCCTATATGCATCCTGTGCCGCATCGCAATGCGCCGGTTATTTATTTTATACAAACCATTGATGATTTCAATTTTTTTATAGTCATCGTATTGTTGAAGAGCGACGCCACCAACCGTAACAAATTGTAAAATCTGTAACCATTCATCTCCGGTAATATCTTGATAACAATAAGTACTTTTTATTTCTTTAAAAATTTGCTCAGGAAAAAATCCATCAGAAATAGCCAGTGTACTTAAATATTGTATCAATACATCAAAACATAAAATTCTCGGCTCACGGCTTTCGATTAATTTTATTTCAGTCGCTTCTTTTAATGCAGCTGCTTCCATTAATTCAAGTGAATGCGTCGGTAGAAAATATATCTTGCTTACTTCTCCCGGCCTGTGGCCACTCCTTCCTGCCCGTTGTAAAAATCTTGCCACACCTTTCGGCGAACCTACTTGTATAACGGTCTCGACTGGCCGAAAATCCACGCCAAGATCAAGGCTTGCTGTACAAACGACAGCTTTCAGGTTTCCAGTATGTAAATTTTCTTCTACCCAAAATCTTAGTTCCTGCTCTACACTTCCGTGATGAAGTGCAATTGCTCCAGCCAGGTCAGGACAGGCAGTTAGCAATGCCTGGTACCACATTTCGCTCATGCCCCTTGTATTGATAAAAATAAGCGTGGTCCTGCTTTGCATTATGATGGGGACAACCTTATCGACCAACTTTATTCCAAGGTGGCCAGCCCAAGGAAATTTTTCGATCTCATCTGGAAAAACAGATTCGATCTGAATTGGTTTTTCAATCTCTGCAGTTACTGTTTCACCAAATGTGGCGGTAGCTTGTTGGTATAAGTTAGCAATTGGCGACAGTAGCACTTCCTTTGCCTCCTTTAGGTTTCCTATGGTTGCTGATATTCCCCAAACTGACAATTGACTTCCTGCCATTGACGACTGGCAATTTATAATTCTTGAGATTGCAAGCTCAACCTGTACGCCACGTTTGCTTCCAATTAACTCATGCCATTCATCAACGGCTATAATTTTTAGTGATTTAAAAACATCCGGATAATTTTTTTGGGCTAACAGAAGGTGAAGGCTTTCCGGAGTTATGATTAACACTTCGGGCATTTGCCTTAACTGTTTTTGCCTTTCACTTATGCTGGTATCACCATTCCTTATGCCAACTTTCCAATTCATTCCGAGCTCTTCAATTACTTCCTCAATTGCTCTTCCAATATCTCTGGCGAGCGCACGCAAAGGCGTAATCCACAGAAGCTGCAGGTTGTTTTTATGTTTCGTTTTATAATTTTTTGGATGATTGTTTATGAAGTCAATTACGGCCCCCAGGAAAACTGAAAAAGTTTTGCCGCAACCGGTTGGAGCGTTTACGAGCCCCGATTTTTGATTAGTGATATGTTGCCATGTTTCCTGCTGAAATTGAAAAGGGGTGAAATCTTTCTCCAGGAGCCATGTTGTAATAATTTGATATCCTTTTGTATTTTCTAATTTCACTGGGTCATAAAGTTTTTAAGTATTCAATTACCGCAATCCGTTCATCATTTGAAAGCGCATCTCCAAATGTATGTCCCGCGTTGCTATATCCTTTCAATGTGGTATTGTAAATCTCTTTATTCAATGGCGCCGGTTCTTCCGTATATTTCCAACCGGGTATGTCATAGTTATATTCTGGTTTTTTAAAATTCCGGCTCCAGTATTTTGGCCTGGTTTTACTGTTTAATAATGTTTCAAGATCGGGCACTGACCCGTTATGGAGGTACGGCGCCGTTACCCATATACCATCAAGTGGCGGCGCGACGTAACCTTTATACGGTACCAGTTTGGCAGGATGGTCTCCTGTTGTAAACCAGCTTTTATTAAACCAGTTTACAAATTGAGGACTGCTGTAATTCGAAGAATATAAGATAGAATCTGTTTGAATTATTTCCTCAGGAATCAGAAGATTGGGATACGTTTGATCTTTACCGTAAGTGCCATGGCATCCTGAACAGGATTGGATAAATATATCTTTCCCCTTTCCGGAGAGATCTGTTTTAACTGCCCGCGGGAATACAGGGGGTTGTAAAGAGTAAATGTATGCCAGCACATCATTAAAATGACTGTCAACTTCGGCAGCCTCGGAGCTATCTGTTACCGTAAGTAAATTGGAAGCCATCAAAAATCTTCCGAAATCTCCCCTTCCAAATCCATTGTAAAACATGGCGTGTTTCTTTTTGAGCAACCACCACGGCGGCACATCTGTGGGAATAATTTCTTCGGGTATGGATAACTGTGAGCTATCTAACCATCGAAGTGTCTCAGGATCCCGATGCCCTACTAACAGGGCCGCAAGCCTGTCAGCAACGTTAACGCCCCTTGTTTCGGTAACGAGGTGAGGGGAAATAGTCTTAACTGATTGAATAAAATTTTTTGCCGCATCATATTTCGAGTCATTTCCTGCACCGGACCTTAGGAATTTTTCCAGCAATTTTGCAGTACCGGAATGATCTGTAGTGTAATCAGAAAAAGAGTTACCCATGCCGATAATTATTTTTCCTTCAAATTCCTGGGCATGGCATTGAAGACAATTTGGAGAAACTATTTTTTCTCCGTTCGGTGCAAGAATAGCATTGAAAGAATATGGAATACTTTTATTTATTCCACTTCTTCCCAAATCATTTGTGTCACTACTAAATCCCATTTTAAAAAAAGAAAAAGGAATCCCACTTTTTAAATAATCTCCCTCAACTAAATATTTATAGCCTGCATCAGCATTTCCGTTTCTTTGTTTTGAAGGTGGAATGTATTCAGGATCGCTCACATTTAATTCATCAACTGAAAAGCAGAAAAGTATGCAGGCAAGAGATGAAAAGAATATGACTAAATAAGATTTCATAATGATACAAAGGTATTTCACCCGGAATTTAATTATGCTGAAAGCATTATTTTCCATACTGCTTTAACATGGCTTTTAAATCTTCGATGGTATTAATCTCCTCCACGGTTTTATCTTTTCGCCAGCGGCTCATTCTCGGGAATCGTAATGCCACACCACTCTTATGTCGATTGCTTGCTGCAATGCCTTCAAAAGCAATTTCAAAAACCAACTCAGGTTTTACGGTACGCACTGGCCCGAATTTTTCAATAGAATTTCTTTTCACAAAATTATCAACCTGCGCAAATTCTTTATCTGTTAAGCCTGAATATGCTTTGGTAAAAGTGACGAGGCTGTCGTCGTCTTTTACGGCGAAGGTGTAATCGGTATAAAGATTACTTCTGCGTCCGCTACCTTTTTGTGCATACACCATCACACAATCTATCGTTAACGGATCGATTTTCCATTTCCACCAATCACCTCTTTTTCTCCCAACTTTATAATCCGAATCTTTTCTTTTCAACATGATCCCTTCACTGTTTATTTCTCTCGAAGTATTTCTTAAGGCTGCAAGCTCATTCCACGAATCGAAACGGATAATTTCGGAAATTTGTATTGCCTTATTTTTTATAGAAAAAGTTATTTCTTCTAATTTCTGCCTTCTTTCGGTAAGCGTTTTTTCCCGCCAATCCTCATAATTAAATTCGAGAAGGTCGTAAGCAAAAAAACAAATCGGTGCATCCCGTAATTGTTTTTTCCCAATATTTTTTCTTCCGATTCTTGTTTGCAAAACTGAAAAGGGTAGCGGCTTTCCATCTATAGCCGGAATTATTTCACCATCAAGCACCACTCCATCAGGTAACAAATCTTTTAAAATAAAATATTCCGGAAATTTATCCGTCATTAATTCCTCACCGCGGCTCCATACGAATAATTCATTATTACGTTTTATTACCTGCCCGCGAATACCATCCCATTTCCATTCCGCCTGCCATTCATAAGGAGCTCCCAGGGATTCGGGTTCTTCATCTAACGCATAAGCCAAATAAAATGGGTAAGGTTTTGAGAAATCAATAATAGATGCTGATTCGCTTAATAGATCATTGAATGATGTTGTAGAAGGATCCCAATTACCGCTAATACGATGCGCAATTACCGAAGCAGGAAGATCAACCGTTTTTGCCAGGGCATTTACAATTGTTTTTTGAGAAACGCCGATGCGAAAACTTCCCGTTATTAATTTATTAAAAACAAATCTTTCATCGCGGTTCATGTTGTTCCAGCTATCAATGATGAATTTTTTTCTTATCGCTTCATCTTGCTTTTCAATTGAAATAAATTTTTCCAAATAAAAAGAAAGACTTTCATTAACCTGGGTTTTCTGTTTTGTTTCAGGCAACAATAAAGCAAGTGTTTCGGCAAGGTCGCCTACAGTATGATAACATTCATCAAATAGCCATGAAGAATAATTGGTAATTTCTCTACACCATTCACGCATGAGCCTGGAATTTACCATGCGCCTTGGCCGTCGCCCGCTGAAAATTGCAATTACCCAAACTTTGTCATTTCCCCGTGCCGTTGCAAAATAATCAACAAGGCTTTGCAGCTTTTCATTTGTTTTGGTTGATGAGCTTAATTCAGTAACTAATTGAGCAAATAATTCAAGCCCGGAAGATTTCATCTCATCATCCTGCGATCTTGTTGTAGTTATAATATTTAATCTTTCGCCAGTCATAGCATTCATTCTACTCCTTTCTCCTCTTCGGGTAAATTAGATGGGGCTTCTTCATCTTCATTTCCATACTGTGTTTTTACTTCTGCGGCTATCGCAATATTTTCTTCATTGAGATAACGGCTAAACGCAGATTGAAAACCGTGAGTAACAAAAACTCTTTCAGCTCCCGTTGCTTTTACTGTCATTAAAAGGCTATCCCAATCGGCATGGTCACTTAATGCAAAGCCTGCATCCACATTTCTTCTTCTCGCATTACCTCTTACCTGCATCCATCCACTGCAAACACCAACCGAATAAGGTTGGAACTTCTTCATCCATAAACTTCCGTCAGCAGACGGCGGTGCAATTACAACAGATCCTTTTAATAATTCTTTCGGGGTTTCAGGAGTTATCCTTACAACAGGCGTAATATTCCATCCTGCATTAATTAAAGTTTGTTGCATATTAAAAATAGCACCATGAGCAAATATGGTTTGGGTAGTTTCCTTTATTGCTTGCAATACCCGCTGTGCCTTACCAAGGCTGTATGCCAGTATAATACTTGTTTTGCCATTCTCTTTATTCCTGTTAATCCAGGTAATTATATTTTCATAAATTTCCTGTTGCGGTTTCCACTTGTATATTGGTAAACCAAAAGTTGATTCTGTAATAAATGTATTACATTTTAATGGCTCGAATTTTCCACTGATTCCATCATCTTCTATTTTATAATCTCCGCTCACTACCCAAACTTCTCCATTGCATTCAACCCGGACCTGTGATGAACCAATGATGTGTCCGGCTGGATGCAACGATACCCTTACCTGGTTGAAGGAAATTGTTTCATTCCATTCAAGAGCCTGGTAATTATTTTCTCCAAGCCTTGATTGCAGAATAGGCTTTGTATAAGAATGGCAGAGATAATATTTATTGCCAAAATATGCGTGATCTCCATGGCCATGTGTAATGATTGCTCTTTCTACAGGTTTCCACGGGTCAATGTAAAAATCTCCTTTTTCACAGTAAAGCCCTTTGTCGGTAAATGAGATGAGATTGGCCATGAGTTACGAATTTACAAATAGCCTGCCTGATTATTTGTGAGGTAATAACATTTAAGGAATTAAATAGTTTTGATGAAATATTTATGCAAATAAGGCCTTAATTGCAGGAAAGCATAGCTCGCTTACCTGATGATTTTAGGATCAAAATCAGCAGGGGATGTCAATTCAAATTTTGAGATACAAATCAGGAAGTAAAATCAAAATACTATTCAGTAGTGCAATCAACCACGTTCTATTAATTTGTTTTTAACAGGAGAATATATTTTACCATTTGCTGAGCATCTTCATCGGTTAAAAGCGGATGTGGCGTCATCACAACTTCTCCCCAAACGCCTTTGCCACCTTTAAGAATTTTGTGGGTCAGGTAAGTAAGAGCGGTATCACTGCCTGCATATTTGTTTGCCACATCCTGGTAAGAAGGGCCTATTAATTTTTCATTTATTTTATGACAGGTAAGGCAATCGGATTGTGCTATGAGCGACAAGCCCTTTTGATAATCAGGATTGGCTGAGATATCATTTGGGTTTGGTTTTTCTGCGGTTGCAGAATCTGTAGTGCTTGTTGATGAAGTCGATTCACTGCTGTTGCCTCCACAGGCGGCTATTAACATGCCTGCAAAAAGTATTACGAAATATTTTTTCATTAAAGTATATTTTAAAAATTAAGATTTAAATTCTTTATTCAAATATATTCCAAAACATATCAAGTAAACAAATAACCTCCTATAATTATTTTTTACCGTCGCTCTATAATAGATGCTGTACCTAAATTTTGATAACCGGGAGATTTGCCTTTTTTAATTCAATGTTTTGTTTGGGTAAATCAATAGTTTTTATTTTATTCCAATTTTCTTCCAGGCGTTTGAGTTCCAATGCGGAAATATTTACTGCCCCGATAACCTGTGAAGTTGGTGGCATATCAGACTCCTGCAAAATATTAAACAGGGCCGCAAAAGAATTATATACTTGCTGGAAACTTTTTGATTTATCTTTTGGTTTTGAATTTTCGATACCGGTTATTTTTTCATTCAATTTAATTAAAGAAGCAGTAAGGTCACCCTTGCTTTTAGCGGATAACTCCTTTATTTGATTATGAATGTCAACTGTTTCAGCCGATATTTTGCTAATTTTTTTTCTGCTCTCATAACATAAAAGAGACAGATCTTCCTGTTTCTGCAAGTCTGCTATTGTTGTTTTTACCCTTGGATCCATTTTTATTGTCAATGGCTGTGAAAATGTTTGGCCATTTACTTTCAATTTAATCAAATAATTGCCCGGCATAACCCACGGAGAAGTTGGCGACGGGGCGGTATTTTTATAAATCGCTGAAATGGGAGAGGAAGGTGGTACATTCAGCGGTGTGTAGTGAATATCCCATAAAAACCTGTGTGAGCCTGCTTCTCCGGATAATAGTTGTTGTGGTCGGATCCAGTATAGCGGAACATTTATGTCAG
>JBBSPK010000043.1:0-19460 GCA_038258875.1 Chitinophagales bacterium | reverse complement strand
GAAAATATGGCGATCTTGTAAGTCTTTTCAGGCGATATAGTATCAGGCGATATATTTGTTTGTCCAAATGACTGAGTCGCAAAACAAACTAATGCAAAAAATAAAATCCAAATATTTTTTTTCATAAGAACAAAAACAGGTTTAATAAAAAATCAAGTCATCCAATATCCAGTACCAGGAGTTTCGCTCCATCACTCACGTTATTCCCATTCAATAGTTGCAGGTGGTTTACTGCTTATATCATATACCACCCTGTTAATTCCTTTAACATTATTAATAATTTCATTCGAAACATATGCAAGGAATTCGTAGGGAAGATGCGCCCAATCTGCGGTCATACCATCTACGGAAGTTACCGCCCTCAGTGCAACTGTAAATTCGTAAGTTCTTTCATCGCCCATGACTCCAACGCTTTTTACAGGAAGTAAGATAGCCCCCGCCTGCCAAACGGTTGCATATAGATCATATTTCAACAAAGCAGAAGTATAAATTGCATCTGCCTGTTGCAACAAGTGCACTTTTTCTTCAGTAACCTCTCCCAAAATTCTTATTGCAAGCCCGGGACCAGGAAATGGATGACGGTTTAAAAGGGCAGCAGGAAGGTTAAGCTCCGCACCCACTTTTCTTACTTCATCTTTAAATAAAGATCGTAAGGGTTCAACCAGCTTCAATTTCATATAGTGTGGCAAGCCGCCAACATTGTGATGAGATTTAATAGTAACTGAAGGGCCATGTACTGAGACTGATTCAATAACATCGGGGTAAATAGTGCCCTGCGCCAAAAATTCTATGCCTTCAATTTTATGAGCTTCATCGTCAAAAATCTCAATAAAGCATTTACCAATAATCTTTCTTTTTTCCTCGGGACTTACTTTGCCTGCAAGCTTTGTATAAAAATGATCTTTTGCATCAACACCTTTTATGTTAAGACCAATACTATTGCACGAATCGAGCACTTGTTCAAATTCATCTTTCCTAAGAACTCCATTATCGACAAAAATTCCAAAAAGATTTTTTCCAATCGCACGATGGATAAGAGTTGCAGCAACGGTTGAATCAACTCCACCACTCAATGCCATTATTACTTTCTTATTTCCAACCGTTTTTTTGATGGACTCAACAGTGTCACTAATAAAATGCGCAGGTGTCCAATCCTGGCTACAGCCACATATATTTACCAAAAAGTTTTTTATTATTTTTTTGCCTTCGGCAGAATGATACACTTCCGGATGAAATTGCAAGCCAAATAATTTGCTGTCTCCATTTTCGTTTTTGAAGGCGGCTACCGGGATACTATGCGTAGTTGCTGATAACGAAAAATTTTCAGGAAGTTTTACAATAGTGTCGCTATGGCTCATCCAAACATCAGAATCATTTCTTACATCCTGTAATAATTCATGATTGTTTATTATTTGAAGTTTCGCTCTTCCATATTCGCGCTTATCACTTTTCTCAACAATGCCTCCATATAATTTTGCTGTGAGCTGGGCGCCGTAACATATTCCTAATACGGGAACTTTGCCTGCAATATATTTTACATCAACAGCCGGTGCATTTTCTTCATTTATTGAAAACGGGGAGCCGGAGAGTATTACACCTTTGAGGGCAGGTGAAAATTCGATGTCTTTATTAAAAGGAATAATTTCACAATATACATTCGCTTCCCTGACGGCCCTGGCAATTAACTGTGTGTATTGTGAGCCGAAATCGAGGATCAGAATTTTCTGGGTCATTTGCTGCGAAGTTAAAAAGTTTATTGAAGTTTGTATCTTGCCGGTCAATAATCATAAAAATATTATAATGAAGACACTGATATTTTTTGCCGCAGCAATCTTACTAATCTCCTGTGATGGAATAAATGGGACGGGAGTGACAGGTAATGGCAACATTCGCACAGAAAAAAGGAATACGGGCAATTTTGACGGGGTAAAAACGTCCGGTTCTATAGATGTTGAAATCAATAGTGGCGATACATATTCCGTCTCGGTTGAAAATGATGACAATCTTTTACAACATGTGGTTACCAAAGTAAATGATGGAACATTAGATATTTATTATGAAGACGGTTTTTCGATAAATAATGATCATGCAAAGGTGTATGTAACTGCTCCTGGTTTGGGGAAATTGGTAACGTCCGGTTCAGCCAATATAACAGCACAGGATGTAATTAAAAATGCCCAGAAAATAAAAATCAGTGTTTCCGGTTCCGGCGATGTTAAAGCCAGGGTGGATGCACCGGCCGTAGATGCGTCTGTAACGGGATCAGGAAACATAACCTTGAGCGGTAGTACAAAAGATTTTGACTGCAGTGCAACAGGCAGCGGCGACTTAAACTGCAGTGGACTGCAAAGTGAAAACACTACAGTAAGAGTTACCGGAAGTGGTAATGCTCATGTATTTGCAAGTGTACATTTATCTGCCAGCGCTTTTGGCAGCGGCGACGTATATTATAAAGGCAATCCACAGTCGCCGGAAATCCACACAGCGGGAAGTGGTTCGGTTCAACCTGAAAAATAATGGTCCAGGTTAAGACTATTCTAATTAGTTATCAGCCAAAATAAGATGATATTGTTTCTTGCCATCATGGCAGCAAAAATATATTGGTATTTTCTTTGATGAACAGGTTTGAAAGTATTGGGGATGCCTATTCCTCTTCACTAATTAATTTTTTAAAAGATAATTTATGCAAAAAGGAAGTATAAGGGTACAAACGGAAAACATTTTTCCTATCATTAAGAAATTTCTTTACAGCGATCATGAAATTTTTATTCGGGAGCTGGTAAGTAATGCAGTTGACGCCACGCAAAAATTAAAAACATTCTCTTCCCTGGGTGAAGCCAAAGGAGAAACCGGTGATCTTGATATAAATATTACTATCGACAAGGAGAAGAAGACTTTAACGATTTCCGATAAAGGAGTCGGAATGACCGCGGAGGAAGTGGATAAATATATTAACCAGGTGGCATTTAGCGGTGCTGAGGAATTTTTGGAAAAATATAAAGGAAAGAACGAGGCTAATATAATCGGGCATTTTGGCCTGGGATTTTATTCTTCTTTTATGGTGAGCGATAAAGTGGAAATTATTTCAAAGAGTTATAAGGAAGGAGAAAAAGCGGTGAGGTGGGAGTGCGACGGAAGCCCTGAATATAGCCTCGAAGAAACAGAAAAAGAAAGCAGGGGTACAGATGTAGTCTTATATATCAATGAAGAAAGCAAAGAATTTCTTGAAACAGAAAGAATACAACATATTCTCGAGAAGTTCTGTAGATTTTTACCCATACCGATAAAATTTGATGGTAAACAAATCAATAACACAAATCCTGCATGGACAAACAAGCCGGCGGATCTTACTCCACAGAATTACCAGGATTTTTATAAAGAATTATATCCTTTTAGCGAAGCGCCATTATTCTGGATTCATTTGAATGTTGACTACCCGTTTAATCTTACAGGCATCCTTTACTTTCCCAAGGTTAAACAGCGTTTCGAAATTCAAAAAGATAAAATACAATTATACAGCAACCAGGTATTTGTAACGGATGAAGTAAAGGATATTGTTCCTGAATTTTTAATGTTGCTGCATGGTGTAATCGACAGCCCGGATATTCCTCTGAATGTGAGCAGGAGTTATTTGCAGGGTGATCCCAATGTGAAAAAAATAAACTCTTACATCACAAAAAAAGTTGCCGATAAGCTGGACGAAATTTTTAAATCGGATCGCAAATCGTTCGAAGAAAAGTGGGAAAGCCTCGGCCTGTTTGTAAAATATGGAATGATAACCGATGATAAATTCCTGGAGAAAGCAAATAAGTTCAACCTTTTTGAAGATGCCGATGGAGGAAAGTTTTACACGATTGATGAATACCGGAATGCAACTGAAACTCTGCAGAAAAATAAAGAAGGTAAACTGGTAATGTTATACACAACGGATCCGGTGCAACAAGATAGTTTTATACAGGGTGCAAAACAAAAAAATTATGTGGTCGTAAAACTTGAAACTATTGTAGATGCAGCGTTCATCAATAATATGGAAATGAAATGGAACGATGTTCAATTTGTAAGAGTTGACGCAGATATTCCGGAAAATCTTATTGATAAAGATGAAAAGAATGAAAGTGTTTTAAGTAAAGAAGAAGAAACCAAACTGAAAGATCTTTTTCATTTTGAAATTCCTGAGTTACACGTAGCAGTTGAAGTAAAAGGGCTTTCCGGCGAGTCATTGCCGGTGATCGCCACCAGGCCTGAATTTATGAGAAGAATGAAAGATATGGCAATGAACGGAGGTGGAGGAATGGGAAGTTTTTACGGTAACCTGCCAGAAGAAGTTACACTTACTGTAAATGGCAACCACCCAGTTTACCAAAAAATATTAAAAGAAGAAAATAAAGAACAACAGGAAAAGGAAGTTAGAAACTTAGCTGACCTTGCTTTGCTTTCACAGAGCCTTTTAAAAGGAAATGAGCTTACTAATTTTATAAATCGCAGTGTTGAAATGATGGCCGGAGAAAAAAAGAGTAAAATTATAATGGCTTAAAATAAAATATTGATTTTAATTTATTCATCAGCAACGAACTCATCGTTGCTGATTTCGTTTGATAAAATGCTTAGCTCAATATAATGCAGCTTTCTTTTGTAATATTCTTCTTTAAAGCCTGCACTTAAAAAAATTTCCTTATGTACCGGGTTCACATACATAATATAAACCTTTCTTGAGTTTTCTTTAAGAGAGGAACGAATATTTTTTACCACCTCGAGCATTATTACTTCATCAAATGGATTAAAGAAAAAGAAAACGTTCTGCTCCTTTTCTATTTTATAATTAACGACATCATCGCAAATAATATTAAATTTTACCGTAGGAAAAATCGGTTGCGTCTTTTTAATATTTTGTTCGGCGTGAGCACATAAGGCATTTGCAAATTCAATTCCTGTAATATTTTTAAACCCATGATAGGCTGCTACAACAAGAACTCGGCCTTTACCAGATCCAAAGTCTATAATATTTTTATTTTCGTTTATGTCTTCCAGGTAGGCAAAACCTTTTTCGAGTATATAGTAATTACATGCCTGGTAAATGGAGGAATGCGCCAGGTTATCGCCCTTTATTGAAAGATTGTTTAGCCTGTCAAGTACAATCGTATCGATATTGTATTTTTTCTCACCTCTTATTTCATGATAAACCGAAAAAAATGCCAATCTAAAATTCCAATTGATTCCAATAAAAAACCAATACCTGATGTAATAAATAAATTTCATCCAGTTGATTACATTTTAATTGCTTTCACTTTCTGAAAGCTTGAAATCGATCATTTTTAATTGAAGACTTGTTTCGCCATTCCATTCATTTTCATCCAGGGTATAAACGATATCAAGCGGTTTTTTCATTTGTAATAAATGGAATTTTTCCGCCATATTGAAGCCAATTCCGGTAAGTACAATATTGTCCTGCTTTAACACAAAGCGAATGTGAAGTTCTTTTGCAATTTTTGACCACGAGGTATCCGATACATTTTTTGTTAAGAATACAGGCCTGAGATTTTCGGGGCCAAACGGTTCCATTTGTTTAATAATATTGAAGAAGCTTTTGGTAATATTTTTAAACTTTATTTCTGCGTCTATTTGTATTTCGGGAATAAGCAGGTGGGGCTCAATTATCGAAGAAACAATTTCTTCAAACTTGTTGCTGAATGCCTCAACATTTTCAGGTAACAGCGTCATACCGGCTGCCGCAAAATGCCCTCCGTAGCCAATTAAATATTCCCTGCACGCGTGAATCGCTTCATATAAATTAAACCCGGGTACACTACGTGCGCTGCCTCCCACAAAATCACCGCTTTGGGCAAGAACAACGGTAGGCCGGTAGTATTTTTCAATAAGCCTGCTGGCCACAATTCCCACAACCCCTTTGTGCCAGTAAGGTTTAAACACTACGGTACTTTTCCTGCCCAGCATTATCGCATCACCTTCAATAATCGCAGATGCTTCTTCTGTAATAGTTGTATCCGCTTCTTTGCGATCGGTATTGTCACTATGCAGCATCTCGGCATATTCCATTGCTTTATTAAAATCATCCTCAATAAACATTAGCACCGCCTTGGTTGCATCATCCATCCTGCCTGCGGCGTTTACCCGCGGTGCGATGATAAATACTACATTGTTTATTGAAAACTTTTTTTCAACCCCACTCAACTGAATCAGGGCTTTTATTCCGGCTGAAGGATTGGTGTTAAGCTTTTGCATTCCAAAATAAGCCAGCACCCTGTTTTCACCTGTTATAGGAACAATATCAGCACCTATAGCAGTAACTACAAGGTCAAGATAACTGGTATATACTTCTTCGGGTAAGCCTAACCGTTGGGAAAGGGCCGTTATAAGTTTAAACCCAACTCCGCATCCGCAAAGTTCTTTATAAGGATAGTTACAATCCTTTTGCTTTGGATTTAAAATAGCGACGGCGGGAGGAAGTTCGTCATCGGGAAGATGGTGATCGCAAACGATGAAATCGAGTTGCAATTGTCTTGCATAAGATATGAGATCGACAGATTTTATTCCGCAGTCGAGCGATATTATAAGAGTAAATCCGTTTTGTTTTGCATAATCAATTCCCATTTTACTAATGCCGTATCCTTCCCTGTACCTGTGAGGAACATAGAATGCAATATTTTCTTTACTATAAATTTTTGTAAGAAACCTATACATGCATGCTACCGATGTGGTGCCATCCACGTCATAATCGCCAAACACAAGAATTTTTTCGTTTTCATTTATTGCCCTGAAGATTCTTGTCACGGCTTTATCCATATCCTTCATTAAAAAAGGATCATGAAGGTGAGTTAATTTCGGCCTGAAATAATCCCTGGCCTTATTAAAACTATTAATACCTCTTTGTACTAAAATTTTGCAAATTGGAAAACTTACGGTGAGAGATTTTTGCAGCTGAATGACTCCATTTTCTTCTGCAGATAATATGTTCCATCTTTTTTCCATAATCGTTTAAATAGCTAATGAGCCAATTAGCCAATTGCAATCATACTAACACATTAATACTTTCTGTCCGTTGTAAATAAAACCAATTCCTCTAACCCCTTTCTAACGTCACTTTTCGGAAATTCAAATAAGATTGCCAAAGCCTGATCACGGTATTCGGTCATTTTTTTTGATGCGTATTTGATTCCACCTGACTCAGTTACTTTTTGCAAAACGTATTTAATTTTCCCCGGGTCTTTATTCTGATTTTTGATAATATAAATTATTTTTCGTTTCTCGGCGCCGTTAATATTATTCAGGGTATAGATGAGTGGCAAGGTTAATTTCTTTTCCTTAAGATCATTGCCGGTAGGTTTTCCTATATCGTCACTTCCATAATCAAACAGGTCGTCTTTTATCTGGAAAGCTATTCCTGTTTTTTCTCCGAATGTCTTCATTTTTGCAGTGATACTTTCATTGTGGCTTGTACTCCAGGCACCCACAGCGCAGGCAGAGGAAAGAAGTGAAGCAGTTTTGCTCCTGATAATTTCAAAATAAATATCTTCCTTAAGGTTTAATTTACGTGCCGTTTCAATTTGAAGTAGTTCACCCTCACTCATTTCCTTTACGGCATTTGATAAGATATCCAAATGCCTGAAATCACCCGCTTCTGTTGACAAAAGCAATCCTTTTGAAAGTAAATAATCACCAACAAGAACAGCAATTTTATTTTTCCATAAAGCATTTATTGAAAAAAATCCGCGTCTTTCGAGCGATTCGTCAACTACATCATCATGTACAAGTGTAGCAGTATGTAATAACTCAACTAAAGCCGCGGCCCTGTATGTGGATTCATTTACTTCGCCATGAAGTTTAGCACTTAAAAAAACAAACATTGGCCTTAGCTGTTTTCCCTTTCTCTTGATAATATATTTCATTATTCTATCAAGAAGGGGCGTATTGCTTTTTACAGATTCGGCAAATTTTTGTTCGAAAATGTGTAATTCTTCGGCAATAAGATTTTTTGAAAATTGCATTGTCTATAAACAAGCAATATACCACAGAAACGAATAAGTATTTAATAATTACAACAGGATATCAAAAACAAAATCCTTCCTGGTGAATGCAGCATAACAGCCTATGAGATAGTCTCAAGTTTACAAAATTGTAAGGATATGTAAATGCTTCAAAATCTAAAGAATTGCTAAAAAAAATTTGCGTTTTGACATTCGTTTGATATTTTTGCACACAATCAACAAGTTTAATTAGAAATTATTAATCCAAAAAGTTATGGCAAGCAAAAAGTACAAACTATTATTAATAGGGATATTATCCCTAATGTCCTTCGGCGTATTTGCCCAGGATACCGGCGTATATGATATTTATGACTCAAGTGTAGTATCCAAAAAAGGATTGGCACAACAGAATGAGTTCATGAATAATACTTACGATTTTCCTGCAAAACCCCGTAGTGAAGTTGAGTTTGGTATATCCGGCGGGATGTTTTCAATAAGCGGCGATGTTTCTTCAAAATTGCCTACGATAGGATTTTCAGCTCATGTTCGGAAAGCATTAGGTTATCTTTTTTCCGTAAGACTTCAATATGTTTATGGTGTTGCGAAAGGATTAAACTGGAAAGGTTCAAACGGTTATAAAAACAATCCGGCCTGGTCCCACAATGGCTACGGCGGAAGTGATGTAGTATTTTATAACTATCGCTCACATGTACAAGACCTGTCATTACAGGGAATATTTACACTAAATAATATTCGCTTCCATAAACAAAAAACAGGTATGGTAATTTATGGAGGTGTAGGTGTTGGCGCTACGATTTATGATACTAAAGTTAACGCACTCAACGCAAGTGGTCAACCATATACTGCTTTGTTTAATGGCCTTGCCGGGGGCGTTTATGATACCAGGAAAGATATTCGCGATAAGTTGAAGTCCGGCATGGATGATACTTATGAAACTGATGCCCAAAATCATAAAAAGACCCATCCAACCTTGTTTGGCCAAACGCTCAGGCCATCGGGTACATTTTTGGCAGGTATAGCTTTTAAATTGGGTAAGCGTGTAAACCTTGCTCTTGAAGACAGGTTTACTTTCACGAAAGATGATCTTTTGGATGGTCAGCAATACCAGGATGGCACCGGTAACATTGGTGTGCTAACGGGAGATTTCGACACATATAATTATATTTCTTTGGGGCTGAACTTTAATCTTGGTAAAAAAGCTATTGAACCTTTATGGTGGATCAACCCACTTGACTATGCTTATAGTGAAATTAATAATCCTAAGCATATGAAATTACCTAAGCCGGTATTTGATGATGCAGACGGTGATGGCGTAGTTGATCAACTTGACAGAGAACCAAATACTCCGGCCGGTTGCCCTGTTGACACTCATGGAGTTTCGAAGGACACTGACGGCGATGGTGTACCGGATTGTAAAGACAAGCAGTTAATAACTCCAACTGAATGTCAACCCGTAGACGCAGACGGAGTTGGTAAATGTCCTGATCCTGAGTGCTGCAAGAATATGGTAATGGCTGACACAAATAAATGCCAGATTGGCGATTTGCCCAGTGTTTCTTTCAGGGGTAATAGTGCCGGTGTTAGCAGCGATGCTAAAGCAATGCTTGCAACAGTTGCATCCAAATTGAAAAATAATGCTGAATGTTCAATTACAGTTACCGGATATCCCGCAGCATCAAAAGCATCTCAGGCTCTTTGTAACAAGAGAACTGCTGCTATCAAAGCATATTTAACAGAGAAAGAGGGAATAAGTGCCGACCGTATTGAAGTTAATTGCGAAGTAGGTGGTGGTGATGCAAACACGGTTGATATTAAATCTAATTAAGTCTACTTTTTGCTCAATGATAAAAACCCTTCCTCTTTTGGAAGGGTTTTTATATGCAATATTATATGCAATTATGAAAATATTAACTGCCTCAAATTTTGTATAAACACTTTTTAAATCATTTTTGTCCAAAATCACTTAATTTCGCAACTCTTTATGAAGTTAGCTTTAGTTTTTTTAATGCCTCTTCTGATATTAACTTCCTGCAATTCACAGTTTAATAAAGTACTTAAGAGTAAGGATTTTGATTATAAACTTAAGAAGGCAGACGAGTATTTTGCGGCTAAAAAATATCGAAAGGCAGGCGAACTGTACGTGGAACTTTTTTCAGTTTTCAAAGGCACAGACAAATTTGAGGAGTTATATTATAAGTACGCCTATTGTTCTTTTTATCAAAAGAATTATGCCGATGCTGAAAATCTTTTCAAAGGGTTCCTGGAAGTTTTCCCAAATAGTGCTAAAGCTGAAGAAGTAGCTTATATGCACGCATATACTTTTTATTTGCAATCACCGATAGCGGAGCTTGAACAAATAAATACAAGTAAGGCGATTGGAATGATGCAGTCTTTTATTAATACTTATCCTAATTCAACAAAAGTTAAAGATGCCAATGAGGTTATTGCGAAGGGTCGGGCCAAGCTCGAAGCAAAGGATTATAAAACTGCCCAGCTTTATTATAACCTTCAGCAATATCGTGCAGCCGGGATTTCATTTACGAATTTGTTAAACACCTATCCTGAATCAGCAAAAGGAGAAGAATATATGTTGATGGCTGTTAAATCTTACTACCAGTTTGCAAAATTAAGCGTATACGATAAGCAGGAGGAACGGTATCAAAAAGTGTCAACAGAATATTTCGATTTTGCAGACAGGTATCCTGAAAGTAAGTTTTTAAAGGAGGCGGAAGATTATAAAAATTTAAGTCTGAATAATATTAAACAAATACAAAATGAGCAAATTAAGACGCCAGCAGATCGCTAACACCAGCAACGTAGTTGAAACAAAAAATCTTATCGATGTAAAAGCTAAAACCGGCAATTTATACGAATCTATTGCAGTGATTGCTAAACGGGCTAACCAGATTAATATTTCTATTAAGGAAGAGCTCCATAATAAATTGGAAGAGTTTGCAAGCCACACGGACAGCCTTGAGGAAATTCATGAAAATAAGGAGCAAATAGAAATTTCAAAGGCATATGAAAGAATGCCTAATCCGGCCCTTCTAGCTACGGCAGAATTTATGGAAGACAAAATTTATTATCGCAGAAATGAGGATAACCTTTTTGATTAGTTTTTTGCGCTTGCGGCATCTTAATTTCTGTTAATTTGATTTTATGGGAATTTTTGCATAAGAAATAATACTTTTAATGGCGGTTTTAAACCGCCATTTTTTTTGAAGTAAGTTGTTAGTTAATTTTTTTTGAAATTAATCGTGAGGAACTTAATTGGAGATTGATAAACTCAGTACAAAATGAGTGAGCAAACATTTAAGGGTAAAAAAATTTTGTTGTGTGTAACCGGAAGTATCGCTGCCTATAAGGCCGTTATGCTATTGCGGCTGCTTATAAAAGATCGAGCTGAGGTGAAGGTAATAATGACTAAGGCTGCATGTGATTTCGTTTCACCATTAACGTTTTCTACATTATCCGGCAGCAAAGTACTCATGGTTCTTTTTGATGAAGAAACCTGGGCCAATCATGTGATGCTTGGCAGATGGGCAGATGTGATACTAGTTGCGCCCGCATCATGTAATACGTTGGCGAAGATGGCCAATGGAATTTGCGATAATCTTTTGCAGGCGATATGGCTTTCGGCTACATGTCCCGTTATGATTGCGCCCGCAATGGATGAGGATATGTGGAATCATCCGGCAAATCAAAAAAATATTGAACTTTTAAAACAATACGGAAACAAAATATTACATGTGAATGATGGTGACCTTGCCAGCGGGTTACAAGGCAAGGGCAGGATGGCTGAACCGGAGGAAATTGTAGAAGCGCTCAGAGATTTTTTTTTAAAACAGGTCGACTTAAGAGGCGTTACCGCTTTGGTAACGGCAGGCCCTACTCATGAGGCGATTGATCCTGTAAGATTCATCAGCAATAATTCAACAGGTACAATGGGAATTTCAATCGCGGAAGAATTAGCACTAAGAGGGGCTGCGGTAAAACTCGTTCTTGGGCCTTCGGAGGTGCCGGTTAATAAAGCGATAGAAATAACAAGGGTAAAATCAGCAGAGGAA
Source organism: Chitinophagales bacterium (assembly GCA_038258875.1). Taxonomy (GTDB): domain Bacteria; phylum Bacteroidota; class Bacteroidia; order Chitinophagales; family Chitinophagaceae; genus Ginsengibacter. The sequence goes on along the minus strand of JBBSPK010000043.1, from coordinate 7,390 downwards.
ATGTATGATGCATCACTTAAAAATCTTTCGCAAAGTACTATTATTGTAATGGCTGCAGCGGTGTCCGATTACACTCCTGAAACACCTGTCGGCGAAAAAATTAAAAAGAACAGAGAGGCGCTTTTGCTAAAACTCATTAAAACAAAAGATATACTTTTTAAAGCCGGCGAATTAAAAAGTGATAACCAGACATTAGTTGGATTTGCATTAGAAACTAATAATGAAAAAGAAAATGCATTAAAAAAAATGTCCACCAAAAATGCTGATCTTATTGTTCTTAATTCGTTAAATGATGAGGGAGCAGGTTTTGGCCTTGCCACTAACAAAATTATTATTTTTGATAAAAAGGGAAATGAATACCATTTTGATAAGAAATCAAAAAGAGAAGTAGCAAGAGATATTGTAAACGCAATTATTAATTACAGAAATGCTTAGAGTTATTTTTTTTATTTTTTTATTTTTTTCGATTTCTTTTTGTAACGCCCAGGAATTAAAGGCAAGGGTAAGTGTACTTAGCAACAGGGTAGGTAATAGTGTTGATAAAAAGACATTTCAAACGCTTCAGACTGCCCTTAATAATTTCGTGAATAACCGCAAGTGGAGTAATGATAACTTTAGCCAACAGGAAAAAATCGATTGTAGTTTTTTATTAAACCTGGAATCTTCTGATGAAACCAATGTATATAAAGCATCTCTCACGATACAGTCTGCAAGGCCTATCTTTAATTCATCCTATCTATCTCCTATAATTAATTTCCAGGATAATGATGTTGTATTTAAGTATGCTGAATTTCAGCAATTGGAATTTAATGATAACAGGGTTTCAGGTACGGATGCTCTAAGCTCAAATCTTACAGCGATCTTAGCTTATTATATAAATATTATTTTGGGAATGGACTATGATTCGTTCTCACCGCGGGGTGGAAATGTATATTTTCAGAAGGCTCAAAATATAGTGAACAATGCTCCTGAAGGAAAAAATATCGCCGGATGGAAAGCATTTGATGGCACACGAAACCGATATTGGCTTACAGAAAATTTATTGAATAGCAGGTATACCATTATGCATGATGCAATCTATAGCTACTACCGGCTTGGCATGGACAAGCTTTATGATGAAGAAGCAAATGCAAGAGGCCAGGTATTGAATGTTCTTACCTTGTTGAATAATTTCAATACTGAAAATCCGAATACGATGATCCTGCAATTTTTTTTCCAGGGAAAAACTGACGAACTTATAAAAATATTTTCAAAAGCATCACCTCCTGACAAAGCAAGGGCTCTTGAATTTTTACAGAAGCTTGATGTCTCGTCGGCTACCAAATATAAAGAAGGACTTAAATAATGAAACTTGCTGTTTTTTTTCTGACTGGCTTTTTCTTGATTTCATGTTCAGGTAAAAATGATGTTCCACCTGAAATTATTCAGCCGAAAAAAATGCAGAATATCCTTTGGGACGTAATAAGAGCACAGGAGCTCTCTGCGGCGATGGCACGCAAGGATTCTGCAATTAATGAAATAGCTGAGACGAAAATTCTTACCGAAAAAATTTATGAAATTCATAATATTACATCGGTTGATTTTGATAAGAGCTATCTGTGGTATACCAATCACCCGGAAATGATGCGCACTATTTTCGATAGTATGACTAGTCAAAGTCAACGACAAAAAGAGGAAAGAACAAAGCAAGGTTATAAACCATTTAAAAGAGATACAATAAAAAAATTAAGAACCAATGAATAAGGTTTACCCAAATGCTGAAGAGGCGACAAAAGACATTACAGATGGAAACATCATCATGCTTGGAGGATTTGGTTTGTGTGGCATCCCGGAAAATTGTATTGCAGCCCTGGTAAAAAAAGGGATTAATAATCTTACCTGTATTTCAAATAATGCTGGTGTTGATGATTTTGGAATTGGACTATTGCTGCAAAAAAAGCAGGTAAAAAAAATGGTTGCATCGTATGTAGGAGAGAACTCTGAATTTGAGCGCCAATTATTAAGCGGTGAACTTGAAGTTGAATTAATTCCCCAAGGCACTCTCGCCACGAGGTGTATGGCTTCAGGGTATGGATTGCCGGCTATTTTTACTCCCGCAGGCGTAGGCACCGAAATAGCAGACGGAAAAGAAGTTCGTGAATTTAATGGTAAACAGTATTTGCTCGAATATGCTTTTGACCCTGATTTTTCATTGGTAAAAGCGTGGAAAGGAGATACTATGGGTAATCTTATTTATAAATCGACTGCCAGAAATTTTAATCCTCTCATGGCAATGGCCGGCAAAATTACAATTGCCGAGGTAGAAGAATTAGTTGAACCGGGGCAGTTAAATCCCAATGAAATTCACACCCCCGGTATTTATGTTCACCGCATTTTTGAAGGAACTAATTATGAGAAAAGAATTGAACAAAGAACAATAAGAAAGTCTGGCAGTTAGCTAACCTCCAAAAAAATATTTGCCATGTTAAACAAAAATCAAATTGCACAAAGAATAGCACAGGAGTTAAAGGATGGGTTTTATGTAAATCTGGGCATCGGAATCCCTACTTTGGTAGCCAATTACATACCTGGGGGCATCAACGTGGTTCTTCAATCAGAAAATGGATTGTTGGGCATGGGGCCATTTCCAACCGAAGGAGAGGAAGATGCAGACTTAATAAACGCCGGCAAGCAAACGATTACTACAATACCAGGGTCGGCTTTTTTTGATAGTGCTATGAGTTTTGGAATGATTCGGGCCGGAAAGGTTGATCTTACTGTGCTTGGCGCTATGGAGGTAAGTGAAAACGGCGATATTGCAAATTGGAAAATCCCGGGAAAAATGGTTAAGGGAATGGGCGGTGCGATGGATCTTGTAGCCAGTGCAAAAAACATTATTGTTGCTATGATGCATACGAGCCCTAATGGCCAATCGAAATTGTTGTCCCGTTGCTCGCTTCCTTTAACCGGCATAGGATGCGTAAAAAAAATTGTTACCGATATAGCTGTTTTAAATGTTACCGCGAATGGATTTCAATTAATTGAAACTGCACCCGGAGTTTCCGTGGAAGAAGTAAGAGCAAAAACTGGAGGAACACTTATAGTTGAAGGGCAAATACCTGAAATGAAAATTTAGGCCGTAGTGGCCGCCCAGATAATCCTCTGGAAATAAAAATTTAATCACTATGTTACCAACTAACCGCTGGGCTAATCGATTAAGGAATTTTTCATTGCAAAGAAAACGAGGCCCACAGAATTTTTTACTCCAAATCGTTCCATCAGCCTGTCTTTGATTGCCTCGACAGTTCGGGCACTGATATCCATTTTTTGAGCAATCTCCTGTGCAGTATACTCCATGCATACTAAAGACAGTACTTCTTTTTCCCGTTCACTTATTATTATTTCACTATTGAGATTAGCGTTGAATTTTTGCTTTGCATAATTTTTTTTGATTAGCACCCTGTTGACAAAGTTATTGAGATAGAACCCTGTTCTCATTACATCGGTAATGCCTTGTTTTATTTCATCGGGATCTGTACTTTTTAATAAATAACCATTTGCACCACTATCCATTAAGTGGCCTACGAACCGCTCATCCTCGTACATGGTAAGTATAAGTATTCGTATAGCCGGGTAATGTTTATTTATATATTTAGTCGTTTCGATACCATCCTTTACAGGCATTTTTAGATCCATCAATATAATATCAGGATTAGCAGCTTCTATACCTTGAATAAGTTCCTCGCCATTTTCTGCCTCCAGTACAAATTTTATATTATGATACGGTCTTAAAGAAAGTATCACTCCCTTTCTAAAGATCTTATGGTCATCGGCTATGGCAACTTTAATTGTATCCATATTCAATCTAAGGGGTTAAAATAAAAAAAGGTAAAATATAAATCTGAAATAAACACGTTGCCTATTTAACAAGTTCCCTGGGCACCTCAATGGTAACTTTGTAATATGTTTGGGTACTATCAATGTCAAACGAAATACTGCCTTTCAAAACTTTAATACGACTTTCTATATTCTTTAAGCCAAGTCCTCTTGAATTATAATTGAGCTTTTGAAATTCCGATTGAAGAATACCTTTTCCATCATGATGAATGCGAAAGTATGAAAAATTTCCTTGCACATTCTGAGTAAGATGAATAAATCCAGCATAGGAATGTTTTATAATATTGGTAACCAGTTCCTGTAAGATCCTAAAGATCAATAATTCCTGCTCTTCGGTAAGCCTTTCCCTGTTATCATGAAAACGGGCACTTGCGTTAATAACCCCTGACCCGTTAATTTTATCAAACATATCTTTCATGGCCGATTCCAACCCAAAATTCTTAAGCGTTGGAGGCATGAGGCTGTGAGAAATATTCCTGATAAGTTGAATGCTGTCGTCTATAATTTGCTTGGCGCTAAAAATAGACTGTAACTGAACGGCTGGTTCCTGGTGAATTAGGTTCTCATTAAGGTAAAGCCTCGCCGTAGCTAAGAGCGGGCCGGCATCATCATGCAAATCAGCAGCAATACGTTGTCGTTCTTCTTCCTGGAAACTGATAGAAGCCTTAAGTAACATTTGTTGTTTGTCTTCTTCAAGTTTTTGTAACTGCTTATTAAATTTAATTACCCTACGTTGGTGAAATACAACCACAGACACCAGGGTTATCGCCATTACAAACATCCCGATGGTACCAAATATGAGTACATTAGGAAAGCCTATAGTATTTTCGGTTGCCTGTAAGAAAAACATGTATAAGTTGCCGGTTATTTTTTTAGTTTAAAAGAAAGCAGATCATCATGGTTGTTACGTTGAATCATTTGGGGGGTTACCTGACTGGATTTCATAAGCATTGCTACGGAAAATAAAACGTTCTTTAAAATATTAAATATGGCATTTATGACAATATATTGAATTTGAAAAGCTTTATCATTAAGCATGCTTTCAGCCATGATGTATAAAAAAAACGTCCCCGACATATATATGAGGAAAGTAATGGCGATCCAGAAGTTTGTGGTTGAATAAACTAAAAGGTTATTAGTACTTTTTATTTGTACAACCAGATAATAGATGCACATCAGAATGATAAGCGTTGCTTCAACACCAACGGTAAATGAATCAAAAGCATCCATATTATTTACAAGGAAAAAATCTGTAAGGGCGAAGAGAAAAAAAAGAAGCCAGATAAAAAAGATGCTCTTTTTTATGCCACCAGGCGGAAGAATATAATAGTAAAATACACAAAAAAAGGTAAATTCTGCCACTGTAAAAAAAGCATACAGAATAAAAAAGTTTTCGGAGTGCATTTTTTGAAGAAATGCACCCAGAACATCATTTAAGAGACCATAGAGTAAATAATAAAAAATTACCCTCGTTGATTTTTCTTTCGTCTTTCTTTTAAACAAGAGAAAAAAAACCAAGGGTAATAAAAGAGAAATGAGGTTTGTATAACGTATTAAAAGTAAAATAGCAGGTCAGTTTAAGACCAAATATAACTATCTATTTTAATTTTTTAAAAAAATATACAAAATTATAAGTCTGAGCTTGTACCAGCTTCCCACCATTCAAACCACATAATTCTATCTGCGACAATACCATTCTTTTTTTCAATATCGCCGGAGTTGGAAACTACGCTATACTCCAGGATGTCTTTTCCGTCAGCGTCAATACCGGTATAAACTAAATGTTCTGCGTTTGTATTGGTAAGGCATTTACGAAATTTGATTCCTACACAACCTGGCTGGGCCATGATTTGTTCGAGTATGTTACGGCCGATGTAATATCCGGGTGTAGCATCCGGATTAGCTTCTTTAAAAGCTTTTACTAACTGTCTTCCTTCGGTAAGACCAATGTCTTCTCCTACCTCAGCAAGTTTTTTGGTTTCTAAGAGTGCGTTTGGTGTCATAATTGTAAGTTTTTAGTTGTTTAAATGCTTTATTGGTTAATATTTAATGCTAACTTCTTTAAAAACAAATCTTTGTGCAAATGCTATTTAGATGCTCTTTTTTCATAAAATTTATTGTAAGCCAATATGAGCAAGGATTTTAACTCAGTGTGTATCGTAGATTAGCTAATCAAAATGAGGTAATTTTACTTCGTAAAATAGTAAAATTACTATCTAAAATAAGGTCTTTTTTACTAAGGTAGATATACTCAGGATTTTTCGAAGAATCGTGTAAAACTACGTAAATTAAATTTAAGATTCTTAAAATTTCAGAATAAACTCATAAGGGAAATATGATTTAGAAGGGAAGGAACTGATTACAACTGCCATTGTAACAGTTGTGTTACGAATTTCTGAAGGCATAGGACTATTTGTTTAATTAAGGAGACAAGTCAGCCTGTGGTAATTTTATTACCTCAAATTTTTGAATGGGGTTTGAATTTTGAAAGCAGACTTTTGAGGGCACAAGTCCTCCTTTTCACAGATGTGATTAATACATCAATCTTAGTGAAAACGCAACTTCTTATGAGTGAATAACCCATTGTAAGATTAGTAATATTACTATTGTATTTTTACTATAAAAATTCACTACGGAATCAAAAATAATAGACGTTTCTTGAAATACATTGATATATTGTTCGTTATTGTTTTATATTTTTACCACGTCTACTAACTAATAAATCCATGTCTGTAACCACTTCGCTAATAAAAATAGCTATAGCTGATGATCACAAAATTTTCCGCGACGGAATTAAAATGGCTCTTTCATCAAAAGAAAATTTAAAGATGATATGGGAGGCTGAAGATGGAAAGGATTTGATGCATAAAATTAGTATTAAAAAACCTGACGTATTATTGATGGATATTAGGATGCCGGAAATAGATGGCATCAATGCTATTTCGATGCTTAGAAAAGAATATGACGATGTAAAAATAATTGTGCTTACGATGTATGATGACCAGCAAATGATTAGCAAAATGATGGAAATGGGTGCCAATGCATATCTCACAAAGACAACTGATCCGGACGAAATTTACGAAGCTATACTTACCTGCATGAATGATGATTTTTATTTCAATCAGTTAGTAAATAATGCAGTAATGGGAAAACTGATGCAAAAGAAAAATGTGCGTCATTACTACGGCAGTAATATTCCAATTACATTTAGCGAGAAAGAACTCAAAATATTACAGCTACTTGGCGAAGACAAAACAACAGAAGAAATTTCGAAGATCATTTTTCTCAGCCCAAGAACTATAGAAACTATCCGTCAAAATATGAAAAATAAAGTAGGAGCCAAAACTATTGGCGGGTTGATTATGTACGGCATGCGAAATAAGATGATTGAGTAAAGCCATCTTTCCGTTATAACTTCCAGGGAAATTAATTATTAAGATGGGCAACATAATACTCACTCATTACATGATGCAATCTCTTCTTTAGTATTTCAAAATTATCGTTCGCCGCTACT
>JBBSPK010000042.1:0-19736 GCA_038258875.1 Chitinophagales bacterium | reverse complement strand
TGCTGTAAGGCAGGTTAGCCGGCTTTTCTGCTAACAAAGGGAAGGGAATATTCTTCAACGCATTATCAAGTGAAGTATGCGCATTACCCTTTTCAATAAGATCCTCCAGGTTTTTTACCAGCACCGCCTGATCCTTAATAATTTCTTTTTGTATTTGCATAATTAAAGCAATTGTCTGTTCGTTATGTTATGTAACAAAATTACCACGGTTTGCAGGATTCTGAATTTTAATTGAAAACAAATTCCTTAAGCCGGTATTTAACATAAATTTTTATCGAACAGATGTTGCCCGGGTGTCTCTTTAGCGTCTTATAAATAAGAATTTAAAGCAAATAAAATGAACACAAATTCTATACAACAGGAAATTTTAGTAGTAACAGGAACAACTTTTTCAACCAGGCAATGGAGCGAAAAAGATCCCGGTAAGCAAAATAATTTTTCAGAAAAGGAACAGCTTGAAGAAGCATGTTGGAATGGCCTGTTGTACGAACTCTTGCCGGAAGCATATTCACAACCTGCCGATCAAAAAAAATTATTTCTCTGGCAAATAAAAGAAGGGAAATCATTTATTGACCTTGAGCTTGGAGAAGAACCCTTCGAAATAGATACCCATTTTTCAATTGATCCATATTCCTTCATGCGCTGTCAACATCTTTCTTAATAATTTGCGGGTCTTATTTTAGAACTACATAGATCAAAACTCTTAGGATACTATTTTAAAAATCCCGGAAGAAGGATTTGAAATATTTTCCGTGCACCAAAAAAAGCTAATTTAGATGCATCACAACATGCATCATGAGAAATTTTTTATTCTTTATTCCTGCGCAAATCATTTTTATAACTGCCGCAGCGCAATCAAAATTTTCACCTCCAAAGGCGCCTGCTATACCGGTGGTTGACACATTGCACGGCGTAATGCTTACAGACTATTACCGCTGGCTTGAAAATAAAGAAGACGCCAAAGTTATTGAATGGACAAAAGCCCAGCATGATTATGGAATTGAATATTTGCAATCAACCCAAAAAAACTATTCCGGGGTAAGAAATGAAATTGCTGCATTCATTGATATCGATTTTGAAGGCCCTTTACGTAAAGTTGGAAAGCGTGTTTTTCAAAACATAAAAAGAAAGGGTGACAAGCAATATAAATTATACACTATCCTCAATGGAAAAAAAGTATTGATTTGGGACCCGGTTCAATTAGATACCTCCGGCAATACTTCTACTTCGGGCATTAATTACACTTACGACGGAGAGAAGGCGGCTATCAGTGTACAAAAAAGCGGCGCTGAAATTTCCAGCACTTATATTATAGACACAAGAACCGGAAAAACTTTATATCCCCGGCTTGAAAATACATCTGGCTATAACTGGACAAAAGATCAAAAACACGCCTACTTTACTATCCGGAGCCAGGAAGATGTAAACAAGCAATTACCTTTAAAAACATACCTGTGGACAGTTGGCAAACCTGCTAACACAGCCACTTTCATCGGCACAACGTCTGATGCAAAAAACTTTTACTACGTTTATGATAACCGTTATAGTGATGTAAGCTTTTACGGAGATGGGGATTTTTATTCAAACAATTGTTATATACGCAAAACCGGTTCACTTGAAAAAGGGAATCTTATTTATGAAAGTAAAAAATCCAATGTATATCCTGAAGCCATAAATGACAAGCTGTACATTTTCACCAATGATAATGCGCCTAATTATAAACTGCTGGTAGGCGATAAAAATAATCCCGATTATAAAAACTGGAAAGTACTTATCCCGGAAAGTGAAACCGTAATGCAAAGTTACGTGGTCACCAAAAACAATATCATCATACAGGATAAGAAAGATATCCAGAGCCGGCTAACCTTATATGATTTAGATGGCAACAAAATAAAACAAATTGAATTGCCGGAAACAGGCAACGTTTCAGGAATAAGTTATGACAGGGAAGAAGACTCGCTTTATATGACATTGAATACTTTCACTTCCATGCCAAAAACATTTGTTGCGTCCCCTTCAAATTTTAAATGGAGGTTGTATTATGAAAGACAGCTCCCGCTGGACATGAGCAACATTACAGGCGAAATCAAATTTTACTCATCGAAAGACAGCACCAAAGTTCCGGTATTTATAGTTCACAGGAAAGATATGAAATTAGATAGCGGTAATCCTGTGTTACTTACAGCTTATGGCGGTTTTAATGCAGGTATTGAGCCACGCTATTATGGATTTTTCGCACCATTCATCAATCGTGGTGGAGTTGTAGTGGAAGCTGGGATTCGCGGCGGTGACGAGTATGGTGAAAGATGGCATAAAGAAGGCATGCTTGCCAATAAACAAAATTGTTTTGACGATTTTAATAGTTGTGCAGAATGGCTCATAAAGGAAAAATATACGAGCCCATCTAAATTAGTTGCGATGGGCGGTAGTAACGGCGGATTGCTGATGGGTGCTATAGCAACACAACGCCCCGATTTATACAAAGCCATTGTGTGCGAAGTCCCTTTATTAGATATGTTGCGTTACCAGAAGTTTTTAATTGCGAGATATTGGATACCGGAATATGGGTCTTCGGAAAATGATGCAGATTTTCGCTGGCTGCTGCGGTATTCTCCTTATCAAAATATTCGTATGGGCGTTAACCTGCCCACCATGCTGGTAACAGCAGGAGCAAATGACAGCCGTGTTGACCCTATGAACGCAAAAAAATTTGTTGCTGCATTGCAAAATAATCCCGGGCAAATTAATCCGATCATTTTACACATGGATTATAATAGTGGTCACGGCAGCGGGCAAAGTACCGAGCAGTTAATTGATAACTGGAATTTCATATTCCAGTTTATAATGAATGAGTGGAAGCTATAAAATTTGAACCTTAGCATCGACCAATGCCTTTTGTCTTTTCTCCTATGCTATATCTCCTCTCTTTTATACATATGGTCGATTAATTAAAAATTGGCCAGGCGGTTAATTTAATTTTCCATTATAAATATGACCATCCGGCATTAAGAATATAATAGCATTTAACGCTTTTCTCATAGTCACGGTTTCCGGCCCCCGGTTGGTTTCTACGAACCGGGCCCCGAGGAAACCTTTTTATTAAGGCACATTCACACCCAAAAATATTTGCCTTCTTCAATAATAAAATCATTAAACACTGTAACTTTTTTTTAAGGCAATCGTTACACAAAAAAATCTCCTTAAAATTTAAACTAGATTATCATGAAAAGACTATTAATCGCCTTGTTTGCACTAGTAAGCCTGACTGCATATTCCCAGCGTTGGGAGACGGTTAAGGGTAATAGCCAGATAAAAAAAGAAACACGCGAAGTAAGCAGCTTTACGTCACTCACTTCCCAGGGGCCTATGGACGTTCAAATCGCTTATGGAAATTCAACCAGTGTAACAATTGAAGCCGATGAAAACCTGCTTCAGTATATTGAAACACCTGTAGAAGATGGCAGGCTGGTAATAAAAACCAAAAAAGGCATAAATCTAAAATCCAGCTCGAAAATGACCGTTCATGTTTCTATGACAAAAATAAATTCGCTTCAACTCAGCGGCAGCGGCAATATTAAAGGTTCGGGTGCATTTACGGGTGATGAAAAAACAGACATTAGTGTTTCAGGGTCGGGCAATCTTGCCTTAGATTTTGATACTTTTAAAGACATGGATTTATCATTATCTGGCAGCGGCAATATTGACCTTAAGGGCAGTGCAGCAAACAGCATAGATGCTAAAATAAGTGGGAGCGGTAACATTGATTGCAGCAATACCAGCAGTAAAGATGTCGATGCTAAAATAAGCGGGAGTGGAAACATAAAAGTGTACGCCAGTAATAGCATTGAGGCAAAAATAAGCGGTAGCGGAAATGTATATTATAAAGGAGATCTCCAGAATATAAACAGCAAGGTAGTAGGCAGCGGCAAAGTTTTAAAAATGTAAAAGATACAATACATGCAACATCAAAGCGAAGTAAAACTTCGCTTTTTTTATGCCGGGCAGGCAAATCAAAATAAACCAGGGATTAAATGAGGTTCCTGTATGCTCCTATCGTCAACAAATCTTCAATACTTCAAAAAAAAATACCTTTACAAAAATTTATTTTATGTCAATAAACTGGAATGGCGTTTTTCCCGCTCTTACAACAAAATTTACAAATGATGATACATTGGATCTCCAGATGTTTAAAAAGAACCTCGATGCCCAGTTACATGCAGGTGTGCATGGTATCATCCTTGGAGGCACGCTTGGCGAAGCGAGTGTATTGACTACTGAAGAAAAAGCGGAACTGGTACAATTTGCTATTGAAAATGTTGAAGAAAAAATACCGGTTGTACTCAATATTGCAGAAGGCGCAACCCGTGAGGCAATTAAACAGGCTGAGTTGGGCGCAAAATGGGGATGTAAAGGCCTTATGCTTTTGCCACCCATGCGATACAAAAGCGATCACAGGGAAACAGTTGCTTATTTCAAAGCAATTGCCGATTCAACCGACTTACCGGTTATGATCTATAATAATCCTGTTGATTACAAAATTGAAGTAACACTTGATATGTTTGCCGAATTAACTGAATGCAAAAATATACAGGCGGTAAAAGAATCAACAAGGGATGTGACCAATGTAACGAGAATGCTTAACCGCTTTGGAGGCAGGTTTAAGATTTTATGCGGAGTTGACACACTTGCAATGGAAGAACTATTAATGGGAGCTCATGGGTGGGTTGCAGGACTGGTTTGCGCATTTCCGAACGAAACGATGGCCGTATACAATCTTGTTAAAGAAGGCCGAGTTAAGGAAGCTGCTTATATCTATCGCTGGTTTATGCCCTTACTGGAACTGGATATTCATCCTAAATTGGTGCAATACATTAAGCTGGCTGAAACGCTGGAGGGAATTGGGACAGAACAGGTAAGAAGTCCACGCCTTACTTTAACCGGAGAAGAAAGAGAACGAATATTGAAAATTATTACTGACAGCATTTCATTAAGACCAAAAGTTGAAGAGTATTTACAACAGGAAAAATCATATCGAACTGTTGCAAAAAGCATGTCACTCTAAAATTTAAAAAAATGCTAACTACAAAAAACCAATCAACTGAAGTGAATTCAATTGAAACCATAATGTCAAATTCATTGGCAGCATTTAACGCATACAAAAAAGTTTTACCGGAACAGAAGGCAATTTTCCTGGAAACTATCGCGAAAGAAATTGAAGCATTAGGCGATGCGTTAATCAATACAGCAAATGAAGAAACAAATCTTCCGGCAGTAAGATTAATAGGAGAAAGAGGAAGGACGACAATGCAATTGAGAATGTTTGCCGGTATGGTGAGAGAAGGTAGCTGGGTGGAGGCTTCGATTGACACCGCCATGCCTGATCGCTCCCCGGCACCAAAACCAGATATAAGAAAACTATTGATTCCGCTCGGCCCCGTAATTGTATTTGGAGCAAGTAACTTTCCTTTTGCCTATTCTACTGCCGGTGGTGATACTGCGTCTGCATTAGCTGCCGGTTGCAGCGTGGTAGTGAAAGCGCATCCTGCTCATTCCAAAACTTCTGAAATGGTTTACGAAGCGATAAAAACGTCTATTGAAAAATGCAATATGCCCCAATATGTTTTTCAACATGTACATGATGAAGGATTTAAACCCGATAGCTATCGGGTGGGTAAAGATTTGGTACAACATCCGGCTACTGCTGCAGTTGGTTTTACAGGCTCACTAAACGGGGGAAAAGCATTGTATGATTACGCACATGAGAGAAAAAATCCAATTCCCGTTTTTTCTGAAATGGGCAGTATAAATCCAATTATTTTTTTCCCGGATACGTTGGAAAAAAACTTAGATGCATTGGTAAAAATGTATGCAGGGTCTGTGACCCTGGGCATGGGACAATTTTGTACTAATCCCGGTTTGATGATAGCAATTGAAAGTAAAGCATTGAATATTTTTTTAGAAAAATTAAGTGAAGAGGTTTCAAAATTTACTCCTTCAAAAATGTTGCATGAAGGCATACAAAAGGCATATATCCAAAAGCTTGAAAAGGCACTTTCACAAAAAGGTGTTGATGCAATAGAACATGCACCACATGGATCAAATGGTATAAAAACAAAACCTGCAATCGCTTCTGTTACCGGTGAAATATTTTTACAAAATCCCACTTTGCATGAGGAGGTTTTCGGGCCGTATTCTTTAATGGTAAAATGTACAGATATTAACCAGTTAGAGGAGGTGTGGCATTCAGTAGAAGGGCAGCTTACAACTTCATTAATGGGTACCGAAAAAGATTTTACGGACTATACAGATTTAATTGAAACCGCTACCAAAATCGCCGGAAGAATTAATTTTAATAATCCCCCGACGGGAGTGGAAGTTTGCCCAAGCATGGTGCATGGCGGCCCTTATCCTGCAACGACTGATAGTCGCTTTACGGCAGTCGGTATAAATGGCGTAAAGCGTTGGGTAAGGCCTGTATGTTTTCAAAATTGTCCCGAATATTTATTACCTGCAGAATTAAAAAATAATAATCCCAATAAAATATGGAGGTTAATCAACAATCAAATGGACAACGGAAATGTTGAGTAGCCATAATATTTATTTTTGAGATAAGCATTATCCGGTTTTCATGAAACATATTTTTGAATGTATAGATGCCCATACCTGCGGCAATCCTGTAAGGCTGGTGGCAAAAGGGGGACCTGTATTGCATGGCAATAATATGAGTGAAAAACGACAACACTTTTTACGGGAATTTGACTGGATAAGAAAAGGATTAATGTTTGAGCCAAGGGGTCATGATATGATGAGTGGAAGTATTTTATATGCCCCGCATGATCCTGAAAATGACGTAGGAGTTTTATTTATAGAGACAAGTGGGTGCCTGCCTATGTGTGGGCATGGAACAATTGGTACGATAACTATAGGGATTGAAAAAGGTTTAATTGTTCCAAAAACTCCCGGAGTCATAAAAATGGAGACACCAGCCGGCCTTATTATGATAACATATAAAATGGGAGAAGATAAAGTGACATCAGTACAGCTTACGAATGTCCCATCTTTTCTTGCAGCAGAAAATATAATGGTTGAATGTCCTGAACTTGGAAAATTAAAAGTTGATGTTTCCTATGGTGGAAATTTTTATGCAATTGTTGACGAACAGGAAAATTTTAAAGGGCTTGAAAATTATTCCGCTGATCAATTAATATCATGGAGCCGGGTAATGAGAAAGAGAATAAATGAAGAACACAACTTTGTACACCCGGAAAACCCTACTATCAATAGTTGCTCGCATATTTTATGGACCGGAAAAACATTGGATAAAAATTCTTCAGCAAGAAATGCAGTATTTTATGGCGATAAAGCAATTGACCGGTCGCCCTGTGGTACCGGTACATCGGCAAGGATGGCTCAATGGTTTGCAAAAGGAAAACTAAAAGAGGGTGACATTTTTATTCATGAAAGTATTATTGGTTCAAAGTTTACAGGAACAATTGAAAAAGTAACAGAGGTTGGAAGCAAGCCCGCAATTATTCCGTCAATTGAAGGATGGGCAAAAATTTATGGACACAATACCATTACGATTGACGAAGATGATGATCCGTATGCATTAGGGTTCCAGGTGATTTAGAAATGACTGATGGCTGGATACTGGATACTGGATACTGGATACTGGATGCTGGATGCTGGATGCTGGATACTGAATACTGAATACTGGATAGCTGATAGCTGATAGCTGATAGCTCAAAAAAAGCAAAATGGCAAACATAATTATTATTGGTGGGGGAATTATCGGGACATGCAGCGCTTATTATTTGTTGCAGCAAGGGCATAAAGTCACAATAGTTGACAAAGGCGGTATGCTCGACGGTTGTTCCTATGGAAATGCCGGTTATGTATGCCCGAGTCATTTTGTTCCCCTGGCGACACCCGGTATTGTAAAGCAGGGATTCAAATGGATCGCCAATTCAAAAAGTCCTTTTTATGTGCAGCCCAGATTGAGCATGAGCCTGATAAACTGGGGAATTAAATTTATTAAAAGTGCATCAAAAAGTCATGTGGAAACTTCGGCTATTCCTCTCCGTGATATAGCCGTACTCAGTAAAAAATTATATGAAGATTTATGCGATGTACCCGGTTTTGATTTTAATTATGAAAAGAAAGGACTGCTTGATTTTTTCAGAACAGAAGAGAATGCCCATCATGGGGAAGCGATTGTTGAGGCCTCAAAAAAATTAGGCCTTGATGCAAAACTTTTAAACAAGCAGGAGGTTCAACAAATGGAACCTGGTTTGAAAATGGATATTAAGGGCGCAGTATATTATGAATGTGACGCTCACCTGTATCCTAATAAGCTAATGAAGGATATGATTGCCTTTCTTAAAACAAATGGCGTAACCATAGAAACGAATGAGGAGGTAAAAAATTTTATCACAGAAGGAAACAACGTCAAAGGCATACAAACAAATTCATCAGAATATTTTGCAGAACATATTGTACTGGCCACCGGTGCATGGAGCCGTGAGGTGGCTGCAAAATTACAGGTAAAAATACCGATGGTTGGTGGCAGAGGATATTCTCTTACTTTTGAAAATTTGCCTTTCAAAATAAATCATCCAATCGTGTTAAGTGAAGCAAGAGTTGCCCTTACTCCCATGGCGGAAAATAAAATAAGATTTGGCGGAACTATGGAAATAACTTCAACCAATACCCCGCCAAAAATGAATAGAGTCAAAGGAATAATGGAATCTGTAAAAAAATATTTTCCGGAAGCAAATATTCCAGAACCCACTGCTGACATGGTATGGTATGGTTACAGGCCGTGCTCTGCAGACGGCTTACCGTACATTGGCAAACCTGATAAATATAAAAACCTGGTAATTGCAACCGGTCATTCAATGCTGGGATTAAGCCTCGGCGCCGCCACCGGAAAATTGGTAAGCGAGGTTATAAATGGCCAGACTTTAAGTATGGATATCAAACCTTTCGATCCGGGAAGATTTAATTGACTTTTCCTGAATTAAAATCGATAAATAATAGGTTATAAAATTGCGGGCTTGATTTTATGGCACAATATTATCTATATACTTTTTAATCAAACGCGGTTATCATGAAAACTAAAATTCTTATATCAGCAATCTTATTTGTATTTATAACTTTAAATGGCTTTAGCCAAAGCATCGATAGCATACGCACAAAAAACGATAAGCCCGGTACACCACAAGCATTAAGAACTCCCGATAATTCACCACGAAACAGGGTTCATACAATCAAGAGGCAAAAGCATTTAAATCAAACTATCAATCACGGAGCAACTGAAAGTAATAAAGTAATTGATAAAAAACAGCCAGAAGTTATCGTTCCGAATTCCGTAAACAAAACTACTGAAACCAAAAGCCCTGTAACGCTGGCCCCTCAAAATAATCCCCCGGCAATTACGGATAGTACTGGTAGCAACAAATCTTTAAGCAACGGACAGGATAATGTTACGAATCCTATTCGTAAATAGAATCTAAATTATTCAGAGAAAAAATTTGAAATACGCCATGGGATATCCCGAATGCAAATGATACATTACCTCCATTATTTATTGACTAATCTTTAGTCTCTCCAGTTTACATCCTCCCACTATTACTTTTATTCGTAGCCTGTTAATTCCTTTTGTAAGAGAAATATCTTCTATTGAAACTGTTGACCATTTATTTTTTTCTACGGCAGCAGGCAAAGTGAGTTCTCTACCAGGAGAACCATTGGAACTTATAGATAATCTTCCATCTTCATTACCACCTATAAAAGAAAACCTAAAGCTGTATGTTCCGCTTTTTAAAACATTAATAGTGTATTGCAGCCATTCTCCATTTTCCATATTGCCTACATAATACCTTTCATATTTTGAAGAGTCTTTATAAATATCTACGCCGTCATTTCTATAAACATGCCCGCGGTTGCCCGTGCTATTTGCACCCGACGTGCGATAGTTTGCGGTATCCATATCATAATAAGCGATGCCATTTCTTCCCAAATCATAATCAACCGCATCTATCAAAATGCTGTCTTTTAAATTATGTATGCGATATGGAATAGCTTCTGCAGAAAAGGGTTGCCGGAATAATGCATCAATAACGTCTTTGTGGAAAATATTGTTCTCAATTTTTGCATAGATGGCAAGTTCAAGCGTGCCACTATACACATTACTTTCTTTAGGCTTTCTGCCTTGGTCATTCATATAATCTTTTACTTCATCATAATTCAGGTTTGATTTTATTTGCAACGGATTGTTAGCGCCCATTTTTTTTAACGGCCACATTGCCCATCCTATGTTATTTGTTTCAAGCAGATGCACCACGTCCGTAAACCATACATTGGAATTCTCCCCGGTTTCACCGAGCCATACCGGAACATTATATTTATCTCTTGCATCAAGTATCCGTTGAATATTTTCTGTTCTGTTGTAGTCCCAATATTTATGAAAACTCAATACCATATTTTTGTCCCACGTTGGCAATATGCCATTATAATTATTTCCCCAGCCATTACCTTCAATAATAATAATATGATTTTTATCTACCGAACGAATGGCGGTTGTTATCTGCTGAAATAATTTTTTTATGGGTTCATTATTTTTTTCTTTTAGGCCGTGTGGATCATTTACAGGATCAGTAAATCCCCAATTGGGCTCATTCAAAATATCATAACCCCCAATCCATTGTTCGTTTTTATAACGTTCGGCCAATTTTTCCCAGAGTGCAATTGTTTTTTGCCGGTTAGTCTCGCTTTGCCACAATGAAGGCGTACTGCTGTCGCGATCAGAAATGTTTAAATCATTTCCCTGGCCTCCCGGTGCAGCATGCAAATCCAAAATAAGATACATGCGATTTGCCTTACACCACGATAATAAACTGTCCGTTAACTGAAAGCCTTTCTCAAGCCATGTATTTTGGCCGGAAACAGGCTCATCCTCCACCGGCAACGTATACAGGTTATAGTGCATCGGCAACCTTACGGAATTAAAACCCCACGCATGCATCGAATCAATATCACCTTTTGTGATAAAATTATGCAGCCATGCATCGTAAAATTCCGCGGTTTCCTGTGGCCCCATCATTTCCTCAAGCCTGGATTTTATTTTATTTTGTTGCGCATCTTTGTGAATACCCAGCATATACCCCTCCTGTAGCATCCAACCGCCAAGGCCCTCACCTCTTAATAAAACATTTTCACCTTTTGCGTTTACTATTTTCTTTCCCTTAGCCTTTAAAAAACCTTGTGCGTAGATTGAACCAGAAAAAAAGTAGAATAATAAAAAGAGAATAAAAGGTTGAAGTTTTTTTACAAATAATTTTAGTCCCATTATATTTTTTTATTCTTGTAATAAAATAATTCAAAAATCTTTACCTGCGATTTACCATATAAATGTCGCAGCTGCTTTTCCCTCCAGTGTCGCCGAAGCATTTGTTTTATTGTATCGTATCGTAAAAGTTTTTGGCTCCTTACTTTCATTGGCAACAATTAAAACTTTTTTGCCACCTGGTGTTGTAAAGGCAACGTTAGGCAATGAATCAACAGTATTCGATCCAATTCTTACAGATCCTGGCCTCACAAATTTTGAAATATGTGCCATGGAATAATAAGCAATATTTTTTTCATAGGAATTACCCTCGATAGTTACAGCTCCCTGGCACATAGAGCAACCACCGCGATCGGTGTAAGGTTTGAAGTCTGGCCCTGCAGCAAGATTCCATTCAAGAACATTGCGGCACCAGTTACGGGTAGCCCCGATTATTACACGGCTCACAGGAGATGCAATAATCATCCTTGCTGTATCGCGAAACTGAACAACCATTTGCTCAGTGAAATAAATATTTTTATCAGGATGTGCATTATGTACATCAGTTAATGCATCTATTTCACCACCATATAAATGAAAGGCAGAGCCATCAATGTATTTTGCTGCTTCGGGATCATCTAATATAGTAATCGGGTAATCGGCCCTGTCGGCATTATGATCGTATATTAAAATTTTTGTAGTGATGCCAGCAGCTTTAAATGCAGGGCCAAGGTTATTTTTCACAAAGTCTTTTTCTTCAGGGGCCGTTAGTAAAAGGCTTGGATTATTACCCGGATGCAATGGTTCGTTTTGCACCGTGATTGCATCTATCGTTATCCCTTCGGCTTTCATTTGCTGAATATATTTTACAAAATATTTTGCGTAAGCAGCATAATATTCAGGCTTTAACCTGCCTCCCCTTGTATCGCTATTGGTTTTCATCCAAGCAGGCGGTGACCAGGGTGAACCTAATATTTTTATTGATGGATTAATAGCCAGTATTTGTTTCATCACGGGTATGATATTTTTCTTATCAGGACCAAGATCAAATTTTTCCATATTCACATCTGTTTCGCCTTTGGGCAAATCATCATAAGAGAAAACAAAATCATTTAGGTCGGATGCGCCAATGCTTAACCTTAAATAACTAATTCCTATACTGTTCCCATCTGTCGCAAATAATTCATGTAACAATTTTGCACGGCTTTCGTCACTCATTTTCAGGATTGGTGTAGCACTGCCGCCGGTTAGCGCAAAACCAAATCCATCCATGGTTTGGTAGGTTTGTTTGTGATCTACACTAATTACCGGGTTGTTATTGTTTACTGTTGTAGCAAATTGCAAATGATTAGGCTGTTGCGAAAACAAATCAGATTTATCAGGGTTGGTAAGCCAAACGTCGATATCGTTCTGTGCATTCGTGGGCAACGCCAGGGTTAATAAAATAATAGCTATAAAATATTTCAATTTACATTTCATCAATAAATTGTTTTTTGTAATGAGAAAATGGAAGAAAATAAAATTCTAAAATTACAAATAACTTTAGGTTATAAAATATTAATAACTATGATTAGCAGAATATGGCATGGCTATACCAGCCATGAACACTCAAATGCCTATCAATCATTACTGGAAGCAGAAATATTTCCTTACATCAAAAGCAGAAACATCCATGGTTTCAGGGGCATTCAATTATTAAAAAGAAGCATAAATGATGAAACAGAATTTATTACGGTCATGCTTTTTGATTCATTACAGGCAGTAAAAGATTTTGCAGGTGAAAATTATGAGCAAGCTGTAGTCCCTGCGAATGCACGAAAAATATTGAAGCGTTTTGATGCCACTTCACAACACTATGAAGTAATAATTGATGAATAGATTTGTGATGAAATAATAATAGTATTTTAAATAAACAATTTGATAGCAAAGGATAACGTACATGTAAAACCCGAAGATATCCGGATACGCACGGAACTTAAACCAGGTGATATTGGATATATAACGTGGCTTCATGGCGTACAATACAAAGAAGAATATGATTATGGGTTAGCTTTTGAAAGTTACGTGGCAATGGCGTTTTATGAATTTCATCAACAGTATGATCCCGAAAAAGACAGGGTGTGGATTTGCGAGCACCACGATAAAATTATTGGGTTTCTATTATTAATGCATAGGGGAAATGCAACGGCTCAACTAAGGTTTTTTATTTTAAAGCAAGGCTACCGGGGCATTGGCCTCGGTAAAAAACTCATAAAGTTGTTTATGAATTTTCTGCGTGAAAAAAAATATAAACATTGTTACCTATGGACGACTCACGAGCAGGAGGCTGCAGCGTATCTCTATAAAAAAGAAGGATTTATTTTAACTGAAGAAAAAAAATCTGAGATTTTTGGTAAGCCTCTCATGGAGCAGCGATACGATTTAAAATTAAATCCTTCGTGAAATTTCAACATGTATTAAATATTTGCAAAATCATATCAACATGGATCCAAAAGTTCATTTTTTAAATAAAACCAGGCACACCAAACTGTTACTGATATTGATAATAAAGAACTGCCACTCCCGAGCTAAATATTCTTGTTTTGTATAGTCTCATTTGAATACTTTTTTGGTAGAGGATCCCCTGATTAAACAATGATTTTCCTGTTCCCAAAAGAACCGGATGTATCCAAACCTGGTATTCGTCAATTAGTTTCATTCGCATTAAAGCAGCTACCAGTTTACAACTTCCATATATAATCACGTTTTTACCCGGCTGTTTCTTTAGCTCCATTATTTCACGCTCGAGATTTTTTTTAACCACTTGTGTGTTATTCCATTTTGTTTCACCTAATGTTTTCGAGATAACAATTTTCCGGTAACTGTTCATCATGTCTGAATAGGCAACATCATCCCTGCAGTATGAAAGATCTGTAGCTCGCAAGGGCCAGTATTTTGCCATAGCATCGTAGGTGATACGGCCCAGTAAAATAGTATCTGCCTTGCTTAATTCTTCACATAAACATTCCGCCATTTCTGTTGTCCAGCTTTGAAAGTGCCAGTCCAATTCACAATTTTCACCCGACATGAAACCATCCAGGGTTACATTCATTGATACGATTAATTTTTTCATTTTTAATTGCATTAATGGGGCCGGCACATAAAAGTTTCCAACAAACCGTCAGGCGACAGCCACACTTGTAGTATTCGTTTTCTCTTCGTGGTAAAGATTTTGATGATTTACAAAATGCGGGCTTTTTAATAAAGCGATTGCCTTAAGTTTTTTATGATAAAAAGTATAAGAGCCGACTGCGAGAATAAAAGGCAATATCATAAATGACCATTCGCTTACAAGGCCACCCGAGGAAATTATTGACCACGTTGCGCCCGATAAATCAAATACTAAACCTGCATACGCCCATTCTTTTATTCGTGGATAACCAGGAACGAGTATAGCAACGACACCTAAAAACTTTGCTATTCCAAGAAATGGCAATAAATAAGCGGGATATCCAATCTTCCTGAAACCCTCCACTGCCATAGGAACAGAAAATATATCAGGAATTGCAGAGCCCAACATCATAAATGCGAATAAGCTGGTAAAAATCCAGTAAATAACTTTTGACTTTTTCATTTTAATAAATTTTTGATGGTTAAATAAATTATGTTTTTGAAATGGGTGCATTTTAATTGTCGCTGGCTGGTGGGGACACCAGCCAGGGGCAGGCCGCCGTGGTCGGTGTCCCCACCGACCACGGCTTCAGTAAATAATTGTTGTTTGAAATTTTTTTATCAATTTTATTTTTGAGCGTACGCCTTTTGTAAATCGTCTATCTCAATCTTTTTCATTTGAAGCATTGCATTCATAACCCTTCCTGATTTTTCCTCGTCAGGATCACTGATTAGCTCGTTCAAAATTTTAGGAACGATCTGCCAGGATAAGCCAAATTTATCTTTCAGCCAGCCACACATCTGTGCTTTTTCATCTCCGCCTTCTGAAAGTTTATCCCAATAATAATTAACCTCTTCCTGGTCGTCGCAATTAACAATAAATGATACTGCTTCATTGAATTTGAAATGAGGGCCGCCATTAAGCGCTAAAAATTTTTGTCCTTGTAGTGAAAATTCTACCGTCATTGCAGTGCCATCAGGCATTTGGTGTGTTTCAAATCCCGCTTTTCCATAACGTCTTATTTTGCCGATTACGGAATTTTTTGAGTCCCCTCGTGAGAATACAGAAGTATAAAATCTTGCGGCATCTTCGCCGTTACGATCGAACCAGAGACATGAACTAATTTTTTGCTGATCAATTTGTGTTGCCATTGTTATATTTTTTGTTTTTAAATTTTTATTGCTATACAAAAGTACATGGCGTAATGCGTAGCCACAGGGTGCAAAAAAGACATAGTTGGGGTTATTTGCGACTTTGTTTGTTAACTTTAATTTCTAAAATCAAAAAGATAATTTTGTTACAAGCACAATTGATTTTTAAAGTAGTAGTTTAAATGAAACATATATCTATTCTTATTCCGGTAGAGGCGGTGCTGGCAAGTATTGTTGATCCACGAACTCTGCTTACCGGGGTAAATGAGTTTTTAGAAGCAGGGGATCAACCTCCGTTATTTAATGTGCAACTGGTAGGTCTTTCGAAACATGTAAAACTAAATAATGGTTTGTTTACCATTAATACGGATGTACTATTAAACGATGTAAAAAAAACAGATTTAATAATTATTCCTGCATTGAGTGGGGATTTAAAAAAATCATTACAACTAAACCAGGCTTTTATGCCGTGGATCATAAAACAATACCGAAAGGGCGCCGAAGTAGCAAGTCTTTGCATCGGGGCGTTTTTGTTGGCGTCAACCGGGTTATTAAATGGAAAAGAATGTTCAAGCCACTGGATGTATGCCAATGAATTCAGGGAAATGTTCCCCGAAGTAAATCTTGTAGATGGCAGAATTATATCAGAACAGGACGGGCTCTATTCAAGTGGCGGCGCAACTTCTTACTGGAATCTTCTTTTACATCTTGTTGAAAAATATGCAGGCCGTGAATTTGCTATTATGGCATCAAAAGTATACGCACTTGAAATAGATCGCAAAACACAATCACCGTTTGTAATGTTTAACGGGCAAAAGAAACATGAGGATGAACCTATAAAACAGGCCCAGGAATTTATTGAAAATAATCTCGCAGAAAAAATTTCCGTAGAAGGATTGGCTGCAAAATATGCAATCGGCAAGCGACATTTTGAACGAAGATTTAAGAAAGCTACAAACAATACTCCTGTTGAATATATCCAACGGGTAAAAATGGAAGCAGCAAAAAAGCAATTTGAATCAAGTAGCAAAAATGTAAATGAGGTAATGTATCATGTTGGTTATTCCGATACTAAATTTTTCAGGACCGTTTTTAAAAAAGTTACGGGCTTATCTCCTGCTGAATACAGGAATAAATATAATAAAGAAGCTGCGGTGGGATAACTTATAGGCTTCCTCAAAAAGCAAGTTACTCTCAGTCAAATTCACATTTTACTTTGGCAGCGAAAAAGATTTTTGAGTTGGATATAAAACCAGTGTCGTTTTAGTGGTAATAATATCCAGCATTTCATTTTTTATATCTCCCGGCATTGTATTTTCAATTTCTTTTATCCTGGACTGGTACTCCATTTCATCCTTGTAAAAAGAGATGCTGACTAAAAGATTCTTGTCCTGGAAAACAGGCAGTGCCGTAAGCTTATTTTCGGTTGTTTCACTTATCCAAAAAGATATATCCTTTAAGCCGATCGTCTCTAATATGGGCTGATACTTACCTTCAATGAAATCAATTAACTTATCTAATTTTTGATTCGCGATATAATAATCAATAACCGCTATCCCTTTTTCTTTTCCAAACCAGTTACTGCTGAAACCTGTAATTTGGTTGTTATCCTGGTCGTTTAGTGGTCTTAAAAGATGAACATTGTCATTATTAACCAGCATAGAATTCGCAACACTTTTATGTTGTTTCCAGTGCGATCCATAATAAAAGTCGTTAAGAAAATTCTCCCGTAATTGCATATCGTGAAAGCCACGTATCCAGAAAAAATTATCATCGGCACCTTTAACCCGGAATTGTCCTAATGTATATCCCCCGATACAATTTTGCGATTGCGTAAAATTATCTTCGAAGTAATCAATAAATCTGTCCCGGTTGCCGGCTCGTATAATATAATTACGCAACTCGATCACTTTAATATTTTTATTCGCATTTAAATTTTGTTTTGGCTTATCCCTTGAAAAATACATGTACCAGTTCCATTCCCAGGTTACACCATTATCGAGGGAAAATGCCTGGCTCCATACCGGCAGGTCAGGATTAGTAGAATCAAATTGAAATTGCACGATAATTTCCTGTCCCTTAAATATGTCTCTGCAAAAAAATGTGCCAATATTTTTCTCAAAAGAACCTGTAACGGGTTTTTCCATTACACCCAGGTCGTTGTCCGACCAATAGATACTCCATAACCTTGTTTCGGGATTAAAAAGACGAACACCCATTCCTTCATATGGGTTTCCATCGATCGTTGCATAGAAATTCTCGACATTTCCGGTACCCCGCAGTACCCTCCGCATTTCATGGGTTGCGTCAAATTCAATCCATTCGTTCGAATTACTTAATCTTGATTTTAATTTTTTATTATGGATAGTCCATTTACCTGTTAAAAAATCAAAATCATTTTTTGAGGACGTTTCGTATGGAGAAATATTTAATTCTCCCGAGGTTCTAAATTTTACCGGTGCCATTGCTTTAGTATTTAATCCTGGTTGATTAATAATTACAAAGCTAAATACGGTCACTGTCAACCCTATGACAGTGATTTCAAATATTTTTAAAAAGATTTAAGATAATCCTCAATTTTTAAATGTTCCTTTATAGAGTGTGGTTTCCCTGTGTCAAGTAAGTTCCTGATCATTCTTACTTTAAAATCTCTATATCCATTTTTTTGTTTACACCAGGCATATAAATGCCATTGCAGCGTATAAAAAATAAGGCCGATAGGTTCAATCTCTCTTTTCGTCTGCTTTCCATCATTATCAGTGTAGTTAATTTTCAACACCGCTTTATTTATAATTGCGTTTTGGATATTTGACAACCAGGCACTTTCGTCTTTTTCTGTTTCAGCGACGTACACATTCATTTGCGAAGACAATTCCTCCGCTTTATGTTTATCAGAATATCGCAAGGCAGCTTTAATTTTTTCAAGTGCATTGTGGCTGTGTTTTACAATTGAATTGTCAGCAAATTTATCCGCAAGCGTATTTAGCAATATAAGCGCATTCGCTTCTTCGATAGTGAGCGAAAGAGGTGGCAAAAAATATCCCTGCGAAATAAAATAGCCTTTGCCGTTTTCAAAATGAACCGGGACACCGATTTCGTTAAGGGCTTTAATATCACGATAAACTGTTCTGACTCCTATATTGAATTTACCGGACAGTATTTCTAAACTGCAATATTTCTTTGATTGAAGCAATGTCATCATTCCCATCAGCCGGTCTATTCTATTCATAGCTGTGTCTTCTATTTTTCATTCCGTCTTTCCTTTGAAAGTTGCATAGATGGCCATTGCATACCCATGGCCTAATTCAAAATCTTTCTTTAACCACGCGACAATTTCACCTGCCTTTACACCCGGCTTAAGCAGGCCTTTCTTTTCAGCAAGCTTTCTAAAATCTTGCGGCGTTTTACCGGTCTTTGCTTTGATATTATCAATGTAAGCCTGGAACGACATAGTATATTATTTTGCTTTTAATTCCTTATTCGTTTGCTCCAAAGGATCCCTTTCGACCCATATCCCCGATATAGAAAATTTTTAAGTAGCCTTCTACCAGCATATAGGTTATTTTTCGAATCTTATCGAACAACGGGCACCAATGCATTTAACCATATCTCCTTTTCTTTCCCTCTAAGCTTTATGGCTCCCAGGGGGCGGCTTACGAAATCTTTCAGAAACTGCATTTCCGAAAGCAATTCGGCGGATGCAATTATCTCCTCATTTAATTCCCCGCATTTGTTTAAGATTCTTGATGTTGTATTTAATACATTTCCCGAGTAAGTAATATCTCTTTTTATAATCCCCACTTCACCGGCTATTACTTTACCGCAATGCATGCCTGCCTTAAATGATGGCACTAATCCATACTGCTGAATATATTTTTCTTTCTTTTTATTGATGAAGATTTTCATGTCGAAAAAACATTTCACACAATTCAGGTTTTCTATGCCATCCTGGTAATTCCATGCGATTACAACTTCGTCGCCAACATATTGATAAATACTTCCCCTGTTTTCCAGGATGGGAGTAGTGATATCACTAAAAAAATCTTTTAAAAGAGAATGATATTTTTCATCACCAAGGCGCTCGGCAATCGACGTAGATGAATTAATA
>JBBSPK010000041.1:0-20154 GCA_038258875.1 Chitinophagales bacterium | reverse complement strand
ATCGGGAGCGTTTGTAGTGTTGATGACTTGCTTCTTCATTGTATTGTGTTAAATGAGAGTACTAAAATTGCAAAACTTTCCATCAACTAACAAACCTATTTTTGTAAAAAAGGAATAATGAAGTTTATAGTGGTGGCAAATGTCGACCAACAGAGAGAAATTGAATTAAAAACTACCAATCCCGATGCAGAATTCGTCTTTGCAAACAGCTTTTCGGATTGTAGGTCTATCAGTATGTATGAGGCTATTTTCTTTCTTTCCCGAAATTTTGATGCCGCAGAAATTGCATCTGTTGAGAGGCCCATTTTTATTAATTCTGTTATTGAAACCCTCGAAGAAAAAGGATTGCCCAAAAATGTGAGCAGGATAAATGGCTGGCCCGGGTTTCTGCAGCGGTCAACCTGGGAAATTGCAACTAATGATAAAGGGATTGCGGGACAAGTCTTTAAAGGCCTTGGCTGGAATATTGCATTTGTCAGGGATGAACCGGGACTTGTGGCGGCACGTGTAATAAGCATGATAATTAATGAAGCCTTTTTTGCCCTTGAAGAAGGAGTAAGTACAATTGATGAAATTGATCTTGCGATGAAACTGGGAACTAATTATCCTTACGGTCCTTTCGAATGGCTTGACAAGATCGGCGTGGAAAATATTTACAGTCTTTTAAAAAGGCTATCAATAAGGGATAAGCGCTATTTGGTTTCCCGCCTGCTGGAAGAAAAATATTTTAAACTTACTTCTCTCTAAAAATTGTGATGATCCACCTATTAAGTATTCATACCGCAACGGAAACAGCTATTGTAAGTCTTTTGAGCGATGAAAAAATTCTTGGTACATTAACCAATCATGAACCAAGGGAGCATGCGGCCTTTTTGCATATTGCAATTAAAGAATTACTGGATCGCCACAATGTAAATGCAAAAGACCTAAATGCAATAGGTGTTACTTCCGGACCAGGCTCTTACACAGGAATACGCGTAGGCCTTGCATCGGCAAAGGGATTAAGCTTTGCATTAAAAATTCCCTTGGTAATGTTTACGTCCCTCGAAGCAATGGCTGTTTCGGCCATTGAAATTGTCAGCGATACAAAAGCATATTATTGCCCCATGATTGATGCGCGGCGTATGGAAGTTTTTACGGCAGTCTATAACTACGATTTGGAAGAAATAATTTCACCCTGCGCAATGATTCTTAATGAAAGTTCATTTTTTGAAACGCTTAAAAATCATAAAATGTTTTTTTCCGGCCGCGGTGCAAATAAATTTCAGAAAATCATAAATCATACAAATGCCACTTTTCTCAGAGAACAAATTTCGGCTATGGCTTTAGCAAAAATTACTATGAAAAAGTATAAAAAAAATGATTTTCAAAATATACCCTATGCTCAACCGTTATATATAAAATAATTTACTACTATCTTAAAAATTTGTAATGCATAACCGCAAAAGACGTTTTTTTATTTTTTTGCGTTTGAAAGCAAAAAAAATCTATTTTGAATATATACCTTTGTGATATAGAATTACAAACATTACATCTTTTAAAATTATGAATTATGACTTTTTCTGACCCAACCCGACCTTTAAGTTCCCCGGAGCCGGTTGCAGAAATTGATAATCTTCCTGATATAGATTACTATAATGTTAAAAAAGCCGCTATGGTTCTCAGGGCTTTAAATCACAAACTTCGGCAGCAGGTAATTACAACAATTCATGAGAACAAAAGGCTTACAGTCACTCAACTTTACGTTAAGCTCCGGCTTGAGCAGTCCGTAGCATCCCAGCATCTTGCTATTTTAAGAAAAGCCGGAATTGTATCAACCGAGCGTGATGGAAAATTTATTTTCTATACTATAAATTCTTCACGTATATCTTCAATAAATGATTTTGTAAAAAATCTGGTGGGTTAATTTCAAGCGAAAAATTTACATTTTCCCCGTTTAGTTTTTTCTCCTTTTCGTACTGCGTTCCTTTTATTTTATCTTTGCAACTAATAAGAAAAATCAATTTTTCTATGCTGAAAATCAAATAAATATATTGATAAAAAATTATTTAATAAAAGGATTATATGTATGTGAAGCAAATTTATACGGGATGTCTTAGTGAGGCTGCGTATTTTATAGAAAGCAATGGAGAGGCAATAGTCATAGATCCATTAAGGGATGTTGGGGAGTATTTACATCTTGCAAAAGAACATAATGCTACAATTAAATACATCTTTGAAACCCACCTTCATGCCGATTTCATAAGTGGGCATCTTGATTTAAGTAGGCAAACCGGGGCACCCATAGTTTATGGCCCAGGCACCGAAGCTAATTTTGTATTTCATCTTGCAAAAGATGGAGAAATTTTTAGTATCGGGAATATTACCCTGGAGGTAATTCATACTCCCGGGCATACACTTGAATCTACCTGTTATCTTTTAAGAGATGAGAACGGGAAACCCTATTGTCTTTTTACCGGCGATACTTTATTTGTTGGAGATGTGGGCAGGCCCGATTTAAGTAGTGGCAACATGACCAGCGCCGAATTGGCTTCAATCATGTATGACACGATTCAAAATAAGCTTATACCACTTCCCGATGATGTAATTGTTTATCCTGCCCATGGCCCCGGAACAAGTTGTGGTAAAAATCTTGGGCCCGAAACTATGAGTACGATTGGGGAGCAAAAGAAAACTAACTATGCGATGCAATCGCAGTCGAGAGAAGAGTTCATTAAAGCGGTAATTACCGGCCTGGAAGATGCACCCCCGTATTTTTCAATAAATGCAAGAATTAATAAAGAAGGATACGGCAGCCTTGACGATATAAAAAGAAAGGCATTGACGCCTTTGAGTGTCCCTCTATTCAAGCGGAAAATGGACAAAGACCTTATTGTACTTGACACAAGGCCCGCAATTGAATTTTCAAAAGGATTTATACCTGGTTCGATATTTATAGGCCTTGAGGGTAGGTTTGCTGAATGGGCAGGCAGCTTATTGTCTTTTCATCAGCGAATATTATTAGTTACCGAACCTGGTAGGGAAGAAGAGACGATTGTTCGGCTTGCAAGGGTGGGTTTTGATAATGTTGAAGGATACCTGGAAGGTGGCTTTGAAGCATGGAAAAGTGCGGGAGAAATGACAGATATGCTTATTGAAGTTGAACCTGATGAACTTGCACTTGATCTTCCTTTTGATGAGAACATAACGGTGCTGGATGTACGCAACGAAAGGGAATTTGCTGATGGGCATGTAAAGGACGCAACGAATATCCCGCTAAGCAATATGACTGATTTGGCCCAAATTGCAATCCTTGAAGAGAATCAAAATATGTATGTTCATTGTGCAGGCGGCTACAGGAGCGTCATTGCATCGTCTCTTCTGAAAAGACAAGGTTATC
This sequence comes from Chitinophagales bacterium, assembly GCA_038258875.1. Classification (GTDB taxonomy): domain Bacteria; phylum Bacteroidota; class Bacteroidia; order Chitinophagales; family Chitinophagaceae; genus Ginsengibacter. Next base: position 16,775 of record JBBSPK010000041.1, on the reverse strand, counting down.
ATAACCTTCGCAATATTTTAGGAGGCTGGGCCAAAATAAAGGAACAAAAAAATATTAAAACTGAAAAGCAGGCAAGCGTGTTGAACTAGCTGATAGTAAAATGCCGGAAAACGGCCTGAGAATTTACATCTTAATTTTCCTGCATCCCACTGTTGTTTGAATCATAGAATTACAAGACAATATTCTGCACAATTTCATTTTTAAACGGATAGTCAGTGTTGAAATGAAGCCCCCTGCTTTCATGGCGCAGCTGCGCTTCCTTCACAATCAGGTACCCAACAGTAATAAGATTTCTTAGCTCACAAAGTTGTGGCGATACATAAGTTGCCTGGTAAAAATGTTCTGTTTCCTCGTGCAGTAAATCCAAACGTTTCATGGCTCTTTCAAGCCTCACATTAGCCCGCACAATTCCTACATAATCTGTCATCACTAATTGTAATTCCTTTAAACTTTGGGTGATAAGAATCATTTCTTTTGGCGCCGTGGTTCCCTGGGCATTCCAGTCGGGAATGTCTTCATTAAATTTTATAAAATTTATTTTATCTACAGAATCAAGATAACACCTGTGAGCAAAAACCATTGCCTCCAAAAGAGAATTACTTGCAAGCCTGTTAGCCCCGTGAAGGCCGGTGCTGGCACATTCTCCGCAGGCGTATAAGTTTCTTATGGAAGACCTTCCCCATTCATCAGTTTTAATACCGCCACAACTGTAGTGTGCAGCAGGCGCAACCGGGATAAATTGCCTGGAAACGTCAATTCCTATTGATAAACACTTTTCGGTGATGTTAGGAAAATGATGGTGAAATTTTTCCATGTTCATGTTCGTGCAATCCAAAAAAACATGTTCAGTACCATTAATTTTCATTTCACTGTCAATCGCTCTCGCCACGATGTCGCGTGGTGCAAGGTCTTTTCTGTCATCATACTTTTCCATGAAAGCCTCTCCTGCCAGGTTTCTTAAAATGCCTCCGTCGCCGCGAACGGCCTCGGTTATTAAAAATGCCTGCCCACTTACCCCGGCCTCATACAAAGCCGTTGGATGAAATTGAATAAATTCCATATTTTCTATTCTTCCTTTCGCCCTGTACATCATTGCAACGCCGTCGCCGGTAGCAATGGAAGGATTGGTTGTTGTGCGATAAACCTGCCCATTTCCGCCGGTTGCAAATAATGTAATTTTAGAAATGATCTTTTCAATTTTATTAGTCTGCATGTTGAGCACATACACTCCAAAACATTCAGTATCTGGTGTTGATTTCGTGACGAGATAGCCAAGATGATGTTGCGTAAGTATGTCAACGACAAAGCAATGGCTTATCAAATTAATATTTGGTTTTGTGCTTATAGATTTCAGCAATGTGTCTTCTATTTCTTTTCCTGTTACATCTTTATGATGCAGAATGCGAAATTCGCTATGTCCGCCTTCTTTGCCCAGGGCATATTCACCCGTATGCTCTTTATCAAAATGTGCTCCCCAGCTTATAATTTCTTTTATCCTTTCTACTCCTTCCTTCACAACTATTTCTACAATTTTAGGATCGCACAATCCATCACCTGCAATTAAAGTATCTTCTATATGTTTCTCAAAACTGTCGTTCTCAAAATTTGTAACACCGGCAACGCCACCCTGGGCATACTTCGTATTGGTTTCGTCACTAAATGTTTTCGTAAGCACCGTTATGGTTTTATCGGGACAATCCTGCGCAACCTTAAGGGCATAAGTAAGGCCTGCAATACCGCTTCCTATTACTAAAAAATCTGTATTCATCTATTTTAATTTAACCTCTAACCATTAAAAAATATTCCTCGTTAAATAATTACAGCTAAAATTAAAACCTCCTAATTTTTTAACTTTAGGAGGTTTTTGAGCAACATTTTTGTTTATACGTTCACTAATTCGGGTTCTATCCAAGCGTGGTGTTCTTTTAATAAATTAACCAGTTCTTCAACGGCTATATCTTCAGGAACTGCTCTTTTAATAACGTCTTTTCCCTTGTACAAAGTTATTTTCCCCGGACCACTTCCTACATAGCCATAGTCTGCATCGGCCATTTCGCCGGGGCCATTTACTATACAACCCATAATGGCAATTTTAACGCCTTTAAGGTGGTTGGTAACAGCTCTTATTTTAGCTGTTGTTTCCTGGAGATCAAATAATGTTCTTCCACAACTTGGACAACTGATATACTCCGTTTTTGAAATTCTTGTACGGGTGGCCTGCAAAATCCCAAATGCAATTGAATTCATTAATTTATAATCAGGCAACTTATTGCTATCATCGAAATGATACCCCAAACAAATTCCATTTCCAAAACCATCAATTAACAATGCGCCCGTTTCAGTTGCAAAATGAATAAGAGTTTCATCGATTGTATCGTCATTGCTATCACAAATAATTACAACAGGATTTTTAATTTCATTCTCCGCTAATTCAATAAACATTCTGCGAATGCTTTGCATAGCATTTTTATTGGTTGAACTCAGGCAAAGAACACTAGTATTGTCATTCTTTATCTTTTCAAAAAACATTTTCCTGTCGAAAGCGGCATATCCTTCTGAATAGCAATCAAGCATTACAAAATTTAAAGTCCCTGATTTGGTAATACTCCCATCCAAATATTTCTGGTCATCGAAAATCGGGAAACATTTTTCCTTATTAGCCAACTTCATCCATGCGGTATGGTAGATAATAACTTTTAGTGTACCGGGCAATGCAAAGTCAATTTTTTCATTGGCGCAAAAAATGTAATCGACAGCCATATCACCAATGGCCCATTTATCTGTAAGCCCATCATACCTATAGCCAATATCTTCCAAATCTTTTGGTGTAATATTATTTTTTTTGCTGAGATCTGCAATCACAACGGGCACTTGTTCTCCGCCAATGCTTTGTATGGAAAATGAAGTTCTAACAATGGTATTTTTATCTAGAAAAGATAAAGAAGGCGTTTTTATTTCCGGAACTTTACCAGTTTTAGCAGTGGTATATCTCTTCACAATATCCTTGCAAACCGGTATCTCAAATTCAGGATCTTCTGTTAGTGAAACCCGTATTGTATCTCCTATGCCATCTTCCAGCAAAGTCCCAATGCCAATTGCAGATTTAATTCTACCATCTTCGCCATCACCAGCTTCCGTAACACCGAGATGTAACGGATAGCAATGTCCTAATTCAGTAAACATATTTTCAATAAGCAGCCGGTAGGCCTCCACCATTACCCGGGGATTGCTACTCTTCATACTAAGAACAATATTGTAATAATTCTCACTTTCGGCAATTCTCAAAAATTCCATGGCACTTTCAACCATTCCAATCGGCGTATCGCCATAGCGGCTCATGATGCGGTCACTTAAAGAACCGTGATTAGTTCCTATACGCAAAGCCGTTCCATATTCCTTACAAATTTTTACAAGAGGCGTAAAACGGTTTGTTATCCGTTCTATTTCTTCCCTGTAATCAGCATCTGAATACTCTATCAGCTCAAACTTTTTCTTATCAACATAATTACCCGGATTCACCCTTACTTTTTCAACAATGCGGGCAGCTATTTCTGCGGCGTTCGGCGTAAAATGGATATCTGCAACTAACGGTGTAGCGTAGCCTCTTTTTCTTAATTCATTTTTTATATTCTGTAGATTTTCGGCTTCATTTTTTGAAGGAGCCGTGATGCGTATTAATTCCGCACCTGCTTCAATACAACGAATACTCTGCTGAACTGTTGCCTGTGTATCCATCGTATCGGTCGTGGTCATCGTTTGTATGCGTATAGGGTGGAAATTACCTAAAAGCAAATCACCTACTTTTACTTCGAGCGTTGTAAGCCTTTTATATTCCGTTAATGATTCTGCATAAAGCTGCATAATTTTCTTAGATGATAATGAGTTACAAAAATACGATACTCTTTTTTGCCAACGGGCAGCCTCTTTAGCAGCTGGGCTAGCCATTCCCCTTCAGGGGTTAGGGGTTACCAGTCTTTTTCCGGACTGTCAGGCGCTGCCGCTCCTTTAATTTTATGTAATTTATCCTGAAGCGCTTTTTCTTTTTCGAGAAGAGATTTTAATTTTTCCTCCGCATCCTGTTTCGATATTTTTGAGGGTTGAGGTTTAGGCTCTTTATTTTGTTTCTGTTGATCCTTCTGCTGATTCTGTTTTTTTTGATCGTCTTTGTTTTGTTGTTTCTTGTCTTTTTGGTCCTGCTGTTGCTGCTGCTTTTTTTCCATTAAAGCTCGCTGAAGATTTTGTCTTGCATCTTCGTCCTGCGGGTTAAGCATCAATGCATTTTGATATGCATTGATACATTCAGGAAGTTTTTTTGCTCTCTGGTAGGCAACGCCTTTATTATAGTATGCTTTTTCCTTTGTCACATTATCGGTACTATTTTTTACAGTATTATCGTATGACTGAACGGTTTCCTCGGTATTATTTTTTCTAAAAAGAGTGTTACCGAGGTTGTAAGACGCAGTCGGGTCATTATCATCAATTTTTAGTGCATCACGATACGAATTTTCTGCGGCATCTTAGTTATTGTTTTTGTATGCTTCATTTCCTTTTATTATCTCGTTTTTGGCGTTTTGCGCAAATGAAGAGCTGTTCATAAACAGAAGAAATACAAGAGCGGTGGCAATTTTTTTACTTAGTTTCCTTTCAGAAATAAAAAATTCAATTATAAAAATCAGGAATGCAGCCACTAAAAAATATTGAAAATATTGTTTAAAAGATGAGAAAGAACTATCACTGATTGTTGACTGACCTATGCCAGATAATTTCTTTTTTATATTACCGGCTACTTCATTTGTAGTTGTGTATAATTGATATAAGCCATTGCCATTTTTTGCAATGTTGACCAATTCATCTTCATTGAGTTTTGTGATTACGATGTTTCCCTTATTATCTCTTTTATCAGAATTGGTTTCAGGATCCAAAATCGGTGCGCCCTGGGGAGAACCGATGCCAACGGTGTTTACCATGATCCCCTCTTTTCCCAATTGCTTTGCGACCTTCAACGCATCTTTATCATGGTCTTCCCCATCACTAATTAAAACAATTGCTTTATAAGTTTTTGCTTTTGGATTAAAAGCAGCATAGCTCATTTTTAACGCCTGGCTAATAACTGTTCCTTGTGTGGGAACATCATCCGGCGAAGCTGATGAGAGGTACATTTTTGCTGCGGCATGATCAATGGTCATTGGCATTTGCAGGTACGCCCGCCCCGCAAAAATTACAAGACCTATTTTATCATCGGGTGAATTATCTATAATTTTTGTAACAACCTGTTTCGCCCGCTCAAGCCTGCTGGGTTTAATATCCTGGGCTAGCATACTTTTACTTACATCCAACGCTATCATCAGGTCAATTCCCCTACGATTTACTTTTTGTGTACCATCAGGCTCTACCAACCCGGCAACAGCCAGGGCACATATGGCAACGCCGGCTAAAAAAAGAATAAACTTTAGTTTGAATTTATTTGAAGAAAATCCTTTCGTCAACTGCCGTACAAGAGAAGGATCTCCGATTTTTTTTCCAGCAATTTTTTTCCAGCGAATCAGCAAAAAATAAAACAGCAATATGACCGGTAAAACAGCAAGCGCAAGAAGGTATTCGATATATTGGAAATGTAACATAATATAATAGTGCTGCTAAATTAGAATGAATATATATGAAGAATTGTTAAATAATAAGAGAGATTAGGAAGGGATTTAACAAAATTCGATTGGACTTATTGGCCTGGTCATTTTCGATATTCAAATATCCATTAATGACAACCGATTGACTTTTTGAAATCACTCTATTGCGCAAATGGTTTAAGCATCTCTTTCCTGCGCCCGCAACCATCTCTCAGGAATTTCATTTTTGCTGGCAAATAAATAATCGTTGTAGCTACAGGCTATTAATTTTTTATTTGGCAACTGCATCCACCACCTCCCGGTTTTTTTACTCTGTATAAAAATAGTATCCACTTCTGCAAATGCCGTATGATATTCATTGAAATTTTGTCTTTCACTCAATTCAGATTCCTGGTAACTCCTGCTTCTACCATCAAAAAAATACCATATCATTTGGGCTATTTGCAGCGCTGTCAGGTTTTTAATATCGTTGGATGGATTGTAACCATAGATCCCAATAGACGACAGGTGTGGACTTAACCCGGCATAACGTACAAGGCTACATGCTTCCTCACCGGTAAAACCATTTGGGCTGATTGCCGCGGCAGGTGCATCACTGTATTTTATTGACGCAATATCAAAACTAAGCATATGAGAATTTCTAATTACCGGCTCCATCTCTTCAAGCTGTTCTTTTGCAGTTCCTACACGGTGACAATCGAATCTTAGCTTATCCATTGTTTCCAGCATACGTGGATGCACAAAATAACTTTGGAATCCGATATGATTATAATGCTTTATCATATTGGGCTCGCTGGTGAGCATTTCCATTAAAAAATTCTGACTTCTTACGGGTGATTCGCTTTTAAGATCAATGGCAGCATCAATTACTGTTGCCTCGATAATCTTTTTTAGATCCCTATAGGCATAATATTGAGCCAGGGTATTGTCATGGGAGCCACCAATAATAATCACGACTTTATTCATTTGCAACAGCTCACCAATCACCGTTTTTACTGCAGCATAGCTATCACCAAGTGAAGCCCCACATCTTACATTCCCAACATCAGCAATAGTAACATCATGATGCCAGTAATGCAGCTGAAATAATTGTTTACGAACAGCATCCGCAGCATTTTTTTCAGCGATAAAACCATCGCCCCGAAATTCGTTTATGCCAACTATTACAACATCAACACTTGCCAAATCAGGCATTTCATCAGTATAAGCCTTTACAAAACTTCCAAGCTGACTATCATTGTAGTCTTTATCATCGTTTAAGTGAGTAAAATTCAGAGGCTGCAAAAATTCATGCAAGTCGTACATTATTTATTCATTTTGCACAAACCTAAAAGATAAATAGCAGAAATAAAATATAGCACCACATTTTATTGACCAACTTTAAATATCCGTTTGGCTTATTTTTGCTTTATGGAAAATTTGTTGAAACAGTCAGAAAACTTAAAAGAGGAAATAAAAAAATTTTCTACTTCAGATAAAAATCCTGCCGAAGTATTCCGGATACGGTTTCTTGGAACTAAAGGGTTGGTAAAATCCCTGATGGGTGAAATGAAGAATGTGGCTCCTGAAAACAGGAAGGAAATGGGACAGGTGCTGAACGATTTAAAATTATTTGCCGAAAATAAGTATGAAGAGCTGGCACAGTCAAGCAGCATTAGCGAGCCTTCGAATGCTGATTGTCTTGATCTAACCTTGCCCGGTGATGATTTGCCATTGGGCACAAGGCATCCTATAAGTATTGTAAGAAATAAAATTATATCCATTTTTCAACGATTGGGCTTTGCTGTCGCGAAGGGCCCCGAGATAGAAGATGACTGGCATAATTTTACAGCTCTTAATTTACCTGCAGATCATCCGGCAAGAGATATGCAGGATACATTCTATGTTTCTCATCTCGCTGATGGTGGACCCGATTGGATGCTGCGAACACATACCAGCAGTGTGCAGGTACGTGAAATGGAAAAAGGAATATTGCCTATAAGAATTATTTGCCCCGGCAGAGTATATCGCAACGAAACAATTAGCGCAAGAGCACATTGCTTTTTCCACCAGGTGGAAGGCTTGTATATTGCCAATGATGTTTCCTTTGCCGATCTCAAACAAACTCTCTATTTTTTTGTAAAAGAAATGTTTGGAGACACAATGAAGATTCGTTTCAGGCCTTCGTATTTCCCTTTTACCGAGCCGAGTGCCGAAATGGATATTTCGTGTCTTATTTGCGGAGGCGCAGGTTGTAATGTATGCAAACACACCGGTTGGGTAGAAATTTTAGGTTGTGGAATGGTCCATCCAAACGTATTGGAAAATTGCAAAATAGATAGTAACAAATATTCAGGATTTGCATTTGGGATGGGCATTGAAAGAATTACCATGCTTAAATACCAGGTTAAAGATCTAAGGCTCTTTAGTGAAAATGATTTGAGATTTTTGAAACAATTTACCAGTGCGGTGTAGCTTTAGAAGACAACCGAGTAATTTATTAGGATAGTTATTTATCTTTATGACCTTAAGAATAATCCCATGGCTGATTTAAAAAATAATAAACAAAAAAATCATATAATAAAAATAAGAAGAACCCGAAACGCAAAGACGAAAGGGGTAGACACTTCAAAATATTGCGGAACTGTTAAGTTCGATGAAGATGCCTTAGCTATTCAAAAACGATTAAGGAATGAATGGGAATAAATTCTTATTAGACACAAATATTATTATATATATCCGTAGTGGCGACAAAACAATTTCAGACTACCTTTCTCAAAAAATTTTTTTTACATCTGTTATCTGCGAAATTGAATTATTTGGTGCTAAAACCTTAACTCCAAAGGAAGATAAACAAATCAAGGTTTTTTTGCAGGAATTCAGAATAATCTCAATTAACCAGTCTGTTAAAGAATTCGCTATATTATTCAGAAAGAAATATTTCCTGAAAATTCCTGATTCAATTATTGCTGCAACCGCAGTCAGCCTCGATATCCCTCTAGTAACTTCTGATAAAGGGTTTAAAAAAATTACCGAACTTGAAATAGACCTTTATAATAAACAAACATGACTATAAGTATTTGTATCTGCGGTGCGGGAACTATGGGGAGCGGCATTGCACAGGTTGCAGCACAAAGTGGATTTAATACAATACTGTTTGATGTAAACGAATCAGTACTTACAAATGCGAAATCGGCTATTGATAAAAATCTTCAATACCTCGTTGACAAAGAAAAAATATCTCCTGCAAATAAAAAAGAAATCTTAGGCCACGTACAATTTACAACGGATATTCAAAATTGTACCGGTGAAATAATTATTGAAGCAATCATAGAAACAGAGCAGGCAAAGGTTTCGCTGTTTAATGAGCTTGCGAAATATAATAATGAAGAAGTCATCTTTGCAACTAATACTTCATCCCTTTCTGTTTATTCTTTGCAGGAAAAGATAATATTCCCCGAACGAGTTGTAGGTATGCATTTTTTTAACCCGGCATACATTATGAAGCTGGTAGAAGTAGTGAAGGGCCGCCAGACAAATAATGAAATGGCAAAAACCATTTATGACATTTGCAAACAAATGAATAAAGTTCCGGTAATGTGTAAAGATGCACCCGGATTTATAGTGAACCGTGTTGCCCGGCATTACTACCTTGAGTCATTAAAAATCGCAGAGGATGGTATTGCTTCATTCGAGGACATAGATTTAATTTTAGAATCTTCGGGATTTAAGATGGGACCTTTCAGGTTAATGGATCTTATTGGTATGGATGTTAATCTTGCGGTTTCGAAAAGCATGTATGAGGCATTTGATAAGAGTGAACGGTTCAAACCTTCCGCTCTGCAAATTGAAAAAGTATCAAAAGGAGAATTAGGGGAAAAATCCGGACGGGGATTTTATGACTACCTGTTGCAAAAAAAATAATTTTACCTTCTTTTAATTTATAGTGAACCATATATCAAAACAGCATTGATGCAAGAGGCAACAGGGTCTTCGAATGATTTTAGTACACACAAAAAAATATTAGTTACAGGCGCTTCCGGCCTTATCGGAAATGAGTTGGTTAAACAATTGCTCGAAAAAAATTACAAGATAACTGCGGTTTATCATTCAACACCCATTAATATCTCTCACCCGGATTTAATAACAACACAATGCGACATTCTTGACGCTGTTTCCCTTGAAGAGATAATGAAGGGAACTACGCATGTATATCATTGTGCCGCCATTGTTTCATTTGAGCCAAAAGAGAAATACAGGCTTTTAAAAATAAATATTGAAGGCACAGCAAATGTTGTAAACGCATGTATTGATGCAGGTGTGCAAAAGCTCGTGCATGTGAGTTCTGTCTCTGCCCTTGGCAGAATAAGAAATGGAGAAATCATAAATGAGCAAATGAACTGGACCGAGGAAACGAGCAATAGTATTTATGGAAAATCGAAATATTTGGGTGAACTGGAAGTGTGGCGTGGAATAGGGGAAGGATTGCAGGCATTAATTGTTAACCCTTCTATTATTTTGGGTGGTGCTAACTGGGAAAATGGTTCAGCATCACTTTTTAAAACTGCATACAATGAATTCAAATGGTATGCAGAAGGTATAAGTGGTTTTGTAGATGTAAGAGATGTTGCGCGAGCCATGATCTTGTTAATGAACAGCAAAATATGCGGGCAGCGTTTTATTTTAAGCGCTGAAAATTTATCTTACAAGGAAATATTTTCTTCAATAGCAAAAGGTTTTGGGAAAAGGCCGCCACAAAAAAAGGTTACGCCGCTAATTGCGGAATTTGTTTGGAGGCTTGAAGCATTGAAAGCCCGTTTCACAGGAAGCAACCATTTGCTTACGAAAGAAACTGCCCGTACAGCACAGGCAGCTGTTTATTTTGACAACAGTAAAATTTTAAAGTATCTGCCAGCGTTTAATTTTATATCAGTTGCAGATTCTATTGAATATACCTGTGCAACCTTAAAAGAAAAATATCATCTTAAATGAAAAAATCCTATGAATATAATTCCGGGCACTATGAAAAAAATGGTGACTCTTTCGATTGTAGTATCCTTATCAATGTATCAACAATCATTTGCGCAGGATTATTACGTTGTTAAAGGAAAAGTAATTGATAAAAATTCAAAGGCACCTTTACAGGGTGCATCTGTCTTTGCACAAAATACTACACTTGGCGTCGCAAGTAATTCCGATGGAGATTTCGTCATCAAACTCCCAAATGGTGGCTATTCGCTTATAGTTACATACACAGGGTACGAAACAGAGTCTAAACGAATTAGTAATACTTCTTCACAGAATGATACGATGGTTTTTGAGTTAAGCCCGCAGGAAAAAGCGTTGGCAGAAGTTTCTGTTGCGATAAGTAATGAAGTAAAAGATGGTTGGCAGAAGTACGGAGATTTTTTTACAAAAAATTTTATTGGTCAGTCAAATTTTGCAAAGCAATGTTCAATAAAAAATCCGGAGGTACTCCATTTTTATTTTTATAAAAAGAAAAACAAATTAAAAGTATTAGCCAAAGAGCCATTAAGTGTTGAGAATTTTGCGCTCGGCTATAACTTAAAATTTGCCATTGATTCATTTACCTATGAATACAATACCGGTACAAATTTATTTATTGGTTATCCCTTTTTTGAAGAAATGCAGGGCACGCCGGAACAACAGGAAACATGGAGAACAAACAGGGCTATTGCCTACAAGGGATCGATGCTGCAATTTATGCGAAGCTTATTTAACCGCTCACTTGAAAGTGATGGATTCGAATTGCAGTTTATTGTAAAAAATAAAGATGAAGACTATCCTATACCTCTTCGGGATTTGTACGGCTCACTGAATTATGAAAAAGATGACAGCACGCAAACCGTTGAGTTCAAGCCAAACCAGCAGGAGGTCGCATTGATTTATAAAAATGCAAAACCGGAGCAATCATATCTTAATTCAGATTCAACAATTAAGAAAGATTTTGAATTGTCTACCTTATATTTTGCACCCGCCGAGTCAGTTGTGATAGAGCAGAACGGATACTATTATGATCAAACTGATATTACAACAAATGGATATTTAGGTTTTAAAAAGATTGGGGATATGCTGCCGTATGATTATAGGCCCGAGTGATTATTATGTAAGATTACAATGCCTGATGTCTGATACGCGTCTGTGCTGCTAACATAGCACATCGTTAAATTTGCCACTACATGACTCTTACAATTTCTTTACCTTCTCCCATATTTCCGGAAGACGCTTCAGTAAAACAAGTTCTTTTCTTTTACTATAGAATTCCTGGATGGGCGTTCCCCAATAAGTTTTATTTCCTTCAAGGCTTGATGTAATTCCTGCCTGCCCCATAACAATGGCATTATCACCAATGGTAATAGTTTTGTTTACGCCTACCTGTCCCCAAAGAATTACGCCATCTCCTAAAGTGGTTCCTCCTGCAATACCAACCTGGGCAGCAAGAATGCAGTTTTTTCCCATAACAACTTCATGCCCGATATGCACCAGGTTGTCAAGCTTTGTACCCCTGCCGATTTTAGTTGAGCTACTTACTCCTTTATCAATTGTACAATTAGCGCCTATTTCAACATCATCTTCGATTATTACATTTCCACATCCCGGCATTTTTTTATGCCATACGTCCCGGTTTTTTTTTGTATTCAAATAAAATGCATCGCTGCCGATGACTGTGCCGGAATGTATTTCAACATTGTTACCAATAACTGTGTAATCATACACCGTAACATTTGGATGTATGATGCAATTGTCACCAACTGCCACATGATTCCCCAGGAAAACATTTGGCATTACAATCGTATTTTTTCCTGTCTTTGCTGTATCGCTTATTAATTTATCTGAAGCTGCAAAAGGGCTAAAATGATTGACAATTTTTGAATACGCTTCGAAAGGATCATCAACCACGAATAATGTTTTACCACCCGGTACTTCAGTTTTTTTATTAATAATAATAAATGTTGCCGAACTGTTAAGACAGGTATCGTAATATTTTGGGTGATCAACAAAAACAATATCGCCTTCAATTACTTCATGAATTTCGTTGATGCCGGTTGCTAAAGAATTCGCATCGCCCGCAATTTCTGCATTAATAAAACCGGCAATCCATTTTGCCGAAACCGGTGAAGGAAATAGCATAAAAATATTTTGTCATCAAAGGTAAAGGTTGTGTTTTGGATGCCGGATGAAGTTTTTTGTGCAAAATGAAAATAAGTGGAGAAATTTTTTTTTAAAATAAAATCAGGGCATCGGAGTTAATTAACAAATAATAAAAAAATAAAAGTTACGTTATAGCCTCAGGCAACAGCAAAAGTTTTTCATTGCTTTGGTCTTTGAAATAGTTGTGAACATTGAGCTTTATAAAATATCCTATTTTTTAAATTTTTTTATGAGCCACCTTTATTGATAAAAAATAAAATGAAACATAAATTTTAAAGCAAAAAATGTTCGTCCTTATCCACAGTTCAATTTTAAATGTTGATAAAAAAAATGAAAAAAATTTTCTTGTTAGAAGAAATTATTTTTAATATTGTGTAAGGATTTTATTCCGGTACTTACTAACCCATCCATATAACAAGGCCCGTGCATTAAAGACGGGCTTTATTATTTATACCAATTCATCTTTAAAAAGTTATCTATTGTTTTTTAAAACCTTTTTGTTTGAGTAACTATTTCGTCATTAATAAACCATTCAATGTTCTTTCGCAGTTTACGTCACAAGATGAAAAGAAAACACTTAAGGATTTCTTTACAGTCGCACAAAATATTTACCCGGTCGGGCGCCTTGACTATGATAGTGAAGGTTTACTGATACTAAGTGATGACAAGTATTTAAATCACTATCTCCTCAATCCTTTGCATGAACATGAAAGAGAATATTGGGTGCAGGTAGAAGGAAATATTACAACAAGTGCGATAGCCGATTTACAAAAAGGTATAACTATAAACATCAATGGGAAAAACTACCTCACAAAAAAATGCAGGGCTAAAATAATTCCCCGGCCTTTCGAAATCAAGGAAAGAAATCCGCCTATCCGTTTTAGAAAAAACATTCCTGAAAGCTGGCTTTCAATAATACTCACCGAAGGCAAAAACAGGCAGGTAAGAAAAATGACTGCGAAGGTTGGATTTCCTACATTAAGATTAATTCGCTACCGTATTGAAAAAATTACTATCGAACATTTGCACCCTGGCGAAATGAAAATACTATCTCACACAGAATTGTATAACTTGCTTGCAATTAAAAAAAATAGCACATGTTGAAATCAATGACCGGTTTTGGAAGAGCAGAGCAAACAGTAAACGACAAAACCTATTTAGTTGAATTAAAATCTCTCAATGGAAAGCAGCTGGAAATAAATTTAAAAATTCCTCCGTTGTTAAAGCCTTATGAGTTTGATGTACGCAGCCTCTTGCAGGAAAATCTGCTTCGGGGTACGGTAGAATGCTTTATCATCATTAAACAAAATGGCAGTACCAAGCCCGTTGTTATTAATACCGATTTGATAAAGGCCTACTATAAACAAATAGAAGACCTTGCAGATGATTTAAAAATTGATACCAATTCTGTATTAAGTGCGCTCCTGCGATTACCGGAAGTGGTCTCTCCAAGCAATGAGGTGTTGGAAGAAAATGACTGGGCTGAATTGAAAAAGGTAATTGAACTTGCCCTGCAGGAACTGAATTTTCACCGGACAGATGAAGGGCTATCATTGGAAAAAGAATTACAGTTACGCATAAAAAATATAAACAACCAGGAAGAAGAGATTCTCAAACTTGAGCCAAAAAGGAAAGAACGTATGAAGGAAGAGCTAATCAAGTTACTGGAGGAAAATGTCGGGAAGGAAAACTATGATAACAACCGGATGGAACAGGAATTAATTTATTACATTGAAAAAATTGATATTCGCGAAGAACAGGTGAGATTAAAAAATCATTGCGAATATTTTATGACCATTATGGACGATAAGGAAGAGGCGAAAGGAAAAAAACTTTCTTTTGTAATCCAGGAGATTGGCCGCGAAATTAACACTACCGGCTCAAAAGCATATGATTCAGATATTCAAAAATGCGTTGTGCTTATGAAGGACGAACTGGAAAAAGCGAAAGAACAAATTTTTAACGTGTTATGATTTCGGTTTCTTTCACTTTAACCAAACAATTTTATTTTTTGAAAAAAAATATTCTTGAAAAAAATTATACCTATACTGCTCGCCCTGTCACTACTGGTTTCCTGTGCAAAAATTGACTTGTTTGAAAAACAGGTGCAACTACCTTCCCAGCAATGGTTTTATAATAACCAGCCTGAATTTACTTTTCAAATTACTGATACCACATCGTTATATAGTTTGTATATAGTGGTGCGGCATACGGATGCCTACAATTATAACAATATATGGTTGCGCCTGAGATCAAAAGCTCCCGGAGATACCATGCATTTTCAAAATATAAATCTTACTCTTGCCAGCGATGCCAACGGATGGGATGGAAACGGTGCAGATGATATCTTTGAAGTAAGAAAAAATATTACCCCCGGCCCCGTGCCATTTAGCAAGCCCGGCATTTACACATTTACTGTTTCGCAGATAATGCGGGAAAATCCACTGAAACATATTTTAAATGTTGGCTTACGCGTGGAGAAAGTAACCGCCAAATAAGTATAATTTCGTAACGCAGCTTTAAAAAAATTGCGGATTACACCACCAATTTTACAATTGCAAATTTTGAACACATGGCGCTAAAGACGCTTAAAAATAAATTCAAAATAAAGCGCCTTCAAACCATTTACATTTTGTATTGGCTTTTGCTTTCTTATATATTGGCTGCTCTCATCTTCTGGTTTATTGCATTAAACAGGCAAAATATTCAGCTTAGCAAGTACAGGCTCGACATGATTGATGTGGATGATGCTATGCATGAACAGAAGCAAAATAAAATTGAAATCTCAAAAAACAGGAAGACGACTCAATACATTGGCGAGGGCGTAACTTTTCTTCTACTCATACTCACGGGTGCTGTTTTTGTTTTCAGGGCAATAAACCGGCAGTTTAAATTATCGCAGCAACAGCAAAATTTTATGATGGCGATTACACATGAACTTAAAACGCCGATTGCAGTAACAAAACTAAATCTTGAAACGCTTCAGAAAAGGATGTTAAATGATGAGCAGCGCGAAAAGCTTATTAATATTACTATACAGGAAGCCAATAGGTTAAATGCACTTTGCAACAATATGCTTCTTACCAGCCAGATGGAACTGGGAGGATATAATATTATAAAAGAAAAAATTGATTTGGTTCAACTTGTAAGAGAATGTGTAAATGAATTTATCGTTCGTTTTCCTCAGCGCAAAATTGAAATCCAATTACCGGGTGAGGCATTCATAAATGGCGATCTGCTTCTTTTAACACTGGCTGTTAACAATCTTTTAGATAATGCAATTAAATATTCCGGCAAAGAGGATATAGTTTTGCTTACAATGTTCCAAACACAAAGCAGGATAAAATTACAGGTAATTGATGAGGGCCCGGGAATTTCACCTGGTGAGAAAGAAAAAATTTTTGAAAAATATTACCGGGGTAGCTTACGACAAAAAAATGGTACAGGACTTGGACTTTATCTTAGTAAAAAAATTATTGAGCAGCACAATGGAACTATTGAATTGCAAAACAATTATCCGCACGGCAGCATTTTTGAAATCATGCTAAAATGAAAAATTATTAACCTCAATTATCAATCAATTTTTATGGATAAAAAACTCTCGATTTTACTTGTAGAAGATGAAGAAAATTTACAAGAGGCGCTCAAATTAAATTTTGAGATGGAAGGATATGAAGTTACTTCCGCCTATGACGGAGCAGAAGCGTTAAAATCCATACGCAACGAATATTTCGACCTTATTATTCTGGATGTAATGCTTCCTGAAATTGATGGTATAACCGTTTGTGAAAACATTAGACTCACTAACACTGAAATTCCCATTCTTATTTTAAGCGCAAAAAATAATAGCGCGGACAGGGTCGCCGGGTTAAAAAAAGGCGCAGACGACTATCTTACCAAACCATTTGATCTCGAAGAATTACTTTTAAGAGTCAATAAATTAATTAATAAAAGCAAACTGATATCTTCAAAGGAACCAGTTACAGAAATTTTTCTTTT
>JBBSPK010000040.1:0-20439 GCA_038258875.1 Chitinophagales bacterium | reverse complement strand
GTCATTCATAACCGACCGTGAAAAAGAAATTTTACAACACACGGTGAATGGCTGGGATGCAAAAAGAATAGCTCTTTCCCTAAATATCAGCACACTTACTGTAAGAAAGCATATTGCAAATATTTACCAAAAATTACAGGTACAGAGCAAAGCACAGATTATTCAAATGGCACATAAAAATAAATGGTTCTGAATTCCAGGCTAATTTATTTTTCAAAAAAATAATCAATAAATTTTCCATCACCTGAAATAGTAGCTTTTAGTTTATTGCCTTCTTTTTTATAAACAATCATTTTAGGGAAATCATGGTCGGGATTTTCACAAACAAATTCGTTATCATTAATTTTAGTGAGCTTAAAAAATACAGGTGTAGGATTTTCTTTTATATCCGCGACAAAGAAAATATTGTTATCCCTTTTAATAATTTTTAATTTCTCAATCATGATTGTATCTCTTTCCCGAAGAGTAACTCCATAACCTGTAAGTTCTGAATCAGAAAGTTTTGACCATCTTTCGGTGTTACTTATCCCCGGTTTTGAATTTGTGCGACTCCAGTCACCTATAATCCATTCAATTTTTTTAAAATCTTTGTCGATGTCTTCTGTGCTTAATTGTGCATTCAGACCCATAAAAATAAAAACGCAGGTGAGGCAAAAAATTATTTGTTTCAGGTATAGAATCATTAGGCAAAAATATCCAGGAATCGGTTATGCTACTTGTACAAACCCGACAAAATTTTGAAAACAGTAAAAAGCTATTCATCGGTTTTCTTCAAAAAAAAGTTGGCAAGATTTTTTTCGTCAAAAAAATAGCCGGAAGGTTCTTCTCCTGTAAAATTTTTAAAATTTCTCACAAGGTGTGATTGATCATAATAGCCTGCATCAAATGCCATTTGTGTTAATAGCGGTTTAGGATTTTTCATCAGTTGAAAAAGATAATTGAACCTGATAATACGGGCATATATTTTAGGGGGAACACCAATATATTTTTTAAATACTCTTTGCAGTTGTCTTTCGGTAGTGAACAGATCTTTACACGGTTGATTGATTTCAATAGAGCCGTTATATTTAAAAATTATATCGATCGCCTTATCAATTAAGAGCTGTCCATTATCAAAAGATTTAACCAGGTCACCAAAAAACTGGTTATATTCCAAAACCCGTTTTTCGTTTTCAAGTAAGCTTAGCCATGTTACAAATGTTTTCAGTTTTTGATTGTTTAAATTATCGATCGAGATAACCTTTATTAGTCAACTCATGCATGCTTGTTCCAAATAAAGGAGTCAAGACGGTTTTAATTTAATGCCAAAAACACCAGAAGCGCCTATATTCTCTAGGTAAGAATGTTTTGTAATTTGTCCCGCCACTTGATACTTTGATTGAATCTCCCAATTGCCATTAATGTTTACCTGGTAAGGCTCCGTAGTGAATTATTATTTCAGGGTAGCCATCGGGTATAATTTTTTGCCTTTGAACCGCCTGGTTATCATTTTCAATTATCCAATAACATTTAATAATGGATGACAGGTTTTCGGGTGTTATAATTCTTTTGAAAGACATTATAAAAATATGTGTAACGGATACCTGGAGATACCCGCAATATTTTCATTATTACAGCTATTCTTTTTAATTTTAATACTATTCTGCGGCAGTAGCTCAGTTGGTAGAGCATTAGCTTCCCAAGCTAAGGGTCGAGGGTTCGAACCCCTTTTGCCGCTCATTTTAAAATTTTTCTACAAAGTTATACCTATACATTTTTCGCTTTCAATTCATTTACTTCACATCGCCACTTTAAAATAACTTTGCTCAAATAAAAATAATGACTGACTTTCTAAAGGAACTTTTTGCAAAACAACAATATGATGAAAAAAATTTCTTTCTTATTGCCGGCCCCTGTGTAGTCGAAAGTGAAGAGCTCGTGATGGAAGTTGCAGAAAAAGTTTATGGTATATGCAAAAGCCTGGATATTCCATATGTATTTAAAGCATCTTACCGTAAAGCAAACCGTACAAGCGCCGGGTCCTTTACGGGTGTAGGTGACGAAGCCGCGTTGCAAATTTTACAGAAAGCTGGGAAAACATTTTCTTTACCAACCACATCAGATATTCATGCGCATGAGGAGGCAGCGATCGCTGCCAGGTATGTGGATATTTTACAGATACCCGCCTTTTTGTGCAGGCAAACGGATTTATTGATTGCAGCAGCACAGACCGGTAAAATAGTAAATGTAAAAAAAGGGCAGTTTGTAAATGGAGAATCAATGAAATTTGCTGTTGAAAAAATTAAAAAAGCTTCCAACGAAAAAGTAATGCTTACCGAACGGGGAAACTCTTTTGGCTATACGGATTTGGTTGTTGATTATCGCAACATTCCAATAATGAAAACTCATGGAGTGCCCGTAATAATGGATTGCACACATAGTTTGCAGCAGCCTAATCAAAGCAGTGGTGTTACCGGGGGCAATCCTCAAATGATAGAAATTATTGCCAGGGCTGCCATTGCAACCGGTGCAGATGGATTATTTATAGAAACGCATCCTGACCCTTCCTGTGCATTAAGTGATGGCGCCAATATGCTGAGGCTTGATTTACTGGAAGAACTTCTTACCAGGTTAACAAAACTAAGGAAGGTTGTGAAAAATTTTTAAGGCTTATGCGTCTTAAAATTTACAGATGTTTCATTTCAGCTCTTACCGTTTTTCTCAGTAAGTAAATCGCTGTATGAATTATTTATATAGTCCTCTTTTTTTAATCCGAAAAACTGAAAATAAAAATCACATTGTTTTTTTAATTTATCTAATCCAATTTCACCCGTGTTATCTATGGCTTCAACTTCAACAAATGTTCCCAGTTCCTTCACAGTATCAAAATGAAATTTCACATTTTCAATAAAATAAATTCTCCTTCTTTTATCAACAATTATTTTAACACCATGCAATTTTATCAATATTTCTTTTAATGCTTTGTCCGGCGCATGCTTATATAACAAAACATCAGATTGCTTAGCCCCTATGCTGTTTTCTCTTTCGTAATAAATCAACGCATTCTCAATTTTTCCCTCACGAAGTTTTAACCTGCCATCATTTACTTTAAAATAAATATCTGTTTGATAATCTTCACCTATAAATAACGGATCTAATTCTGCCAGCTTTTTTTCGAGTTTATCCAGGTCGTTAGTAATTGCTTTGAATTCAAAATTTAAAATTTTCATTTTATGTTTAAAGATTTTAGACGAAATTATTTACCATAAAAAACCCCGCAAAAATTTACGGGGTTTTATTAATTGAACTTACAATTGTTTATTTGGCTGAAGTTTAATAATTCCTAAGGTGCATTTCCACTCTCCTGTTTTTTGCACGGCCTGCTTTAGTCTTGTTATCTGCTATTGGCTTGTCTTCTCCATAGCCTGTTGCTACTATCCTGCTTTCATCTATTCCATTACCTATTAAATATTGCTTCACTGAATTCGCACGGGCTTCTGATAATTTCTGATTCATTTCTGTACCACCTGTATTACTTGTATGGCCATCCACATCTATTTTATAAGATGGATTGTCCTTCATTATTTGTGCCACTTCCTTTAATGATTTAAAGGATTTTGCCAGCAATTTTGAACTGCCTATCGAATAGAAAATATTGTTTGCAGCCTTATTCACTTTTTCAACTACCACCACATCAATTACAGGGCATCCAAAATTAGATGCAGGGCCCGCTTCATTGGGGCATTTATCTTCTTCGTCATTTACTCCGTCTTTATCGGTATCTGGTATCGGGCATCCCTGGTAGCGGGCAACTCCGGCTACATCGGGGCATTTATCTTCTTCATCATTAATGCCATCTTTATCTGTGTCCGGTATCGGGCATCCCTGGTATTTGGCAAGCCCTGCAACATCAGGACATTTATCATCTTTATCTGCAATGCCATCGCCATCACGGTCCGGGCAACCCTGCAATGCTGCTGTTCCGGCTTCATCGGGACATGCATCAAGGCTATCAACGATACCATCGTTATCACGATCGGTAATAACAGGTATTTCAACAGCCTTAGGCCCGGGCTCTTTTTTGTTTACAATATTTCCGGCGATAGTAACGCTGTGATAAAAATGATAGCTTGCATTTTCCGTTACAGGTATCCGGTATTGAGAATTGAGGAGAACATAGGCTTCATCAAAGAAATTGATTTGTAATCCCAGTCCAACCGGTGCAAATGCGCTGAAATATTTCTTATACTTACTGGCACCTACTCCAAGATCAATAAACGGGGTTACCCAGTATTTATCAGTGAGCAGTTTAAGATTAAGGCTACCGGTCGCTTCAAGTAAAAAGCTATTTTCATTGAAAGCCCCGGGATTATTTTTCAGTGGATAATTAAGAAATGAACCGCCAAGAGTTGCGCTAAAATCGACATGGTTGCTTAGCCCGGAAATATAATTAAAAGCCACACCGGGGTTCATACGTGATACCTTGAAAAGATTCTTGTTTCTTATAACACTCACAAGCCCGTCTGAACGTATATCTGAAGCTGTTTGGAAATCATTTAGAAAGAAACTAAAACCGAATGCCTTTGTTTTTTTATAGCTTTCCTGTTGGCCATAACATGTTACAAATAAAGCAGCTAAAACAGCGAGGAGATAGAATTTTTTCATAATGAGATTGTTTGATAAAAACAAAAATAGAGGGTTACATTCAAAGCATAAAATTAATTAATTAAAAACGACTTTTTATAATGGAGTCAACAATAAATGAATTGTAAAATATAATAGTAAAGAACAAAATGATACTATTAATCCAAAAAAAAATTATGAGCTGGCTGAAAGTTGAAAATTATTAAGCACCTCAACTTTAACTCTTGTTAAACCCCTGCCTGTATAGCCCAGTTTTTGTGCAGCCGCTTTTGACAAATCAACAAGGCGTTTATTTTTCGGATGCATGCGGTCATTTATTTTTACGATAACAGACCTTTTGTTTCTAAGGTTAGTAACCTTTATCCATGTATTTAATGGCAATACATTACAGGCAGCAGTATATTTTGTTGAGTTATAAATTTCACCAGTTGCTGTTTTGCGCCCGTTGAACTTTTTAGCATAAAAACTTGCGGTGCCATATTTAATAATTGCCTTTTTGGCGGAAGCGCTTTTTGTTGAAGTTTTAAGATGAGCACTTTTCTGTGCCGTTGCGTTGTAAAAGAAAAGGTGTAGCAGTAAAAAGGATAGAAATAATCTTTTCATAATAATGAAT
Organism: Chitinophagales bacterium; assembly: GCA_038258875.1. Lineage (GTDB taxonomy): Bacteria > Bacteroidota > Bacteroidia > Chitinophagales > Chitinophagaceae > Ginsengibacter. Next base: position 15,203 of record JBBSPK010000040.1, on the reverse strand, counting down.
TAATATTTCAATAATGGCTGATACAAAAACCAACTGTTGAATATAATGCTTCATGCATTACCATTCAGCATTATTCACGAAACTGATTCCACTAACTATAAACGAATTTTTCAACTATTTATTTGCAAAATATCTTTCAGCAAGCATTTTATCATCATTGTAGATATCATCGTAGAAAACTATCTTATTATTTTTTGCCTCACAGGTAAAATATTCAATGTAAAGAGGCAGCTTATTCTTTACAATAATACGCTTTCTGTCTTTATTGGCAAGCCATGTTTTAATAGAATCTACAGTATAAGAAAGTTTGTTTTCTTTAGTCTTATTAAGACTGTCATTTCGGGCAATATAATAAGCGAGGCCTTCCCAATCCTGGACACGAACGCATCCATGGCTTAAAGCTCTTGAAGAATTCTTAAAAAGATAGCGTTGATTTGTGTCATGCAAGTACACGCTATATGGGTTGCTGAAATTAAATTTAAAGACCCCGAGGGCATTATCATCACCGCTGCCTTGCATTACTTTCCAGGGAATGCCCTTAGAATATTTAGACCAGTTGACGGTATATGGATTTACAACTTCGCCTTTATTATCAACCAGGTTAAAACCTTTTTTTTCAAGGTATCCCGGATTTTTTTTCAACGCCGGTAGGATATCTTTCTTTATAATGCTTTCCGGGATGGTCCATTGCGGGTAGGTGACCATATCTGTTATCTGGGACGAAAGAACAGGTGTACGGGTTTGTGGCTTTCCTACAATTACTTTTGATTCAAGCACGAGCGTATCATCATCCCACAATTTTAAATAAAAACCGGGAAGATTTACCCATATATATTTTTGCGGAAGGCTGGCAGGTAAGGTTTTATAACGGTCAAGTGTAATCGCAATTCGCTTGAACTTTTCGACATCGGTGTTGTTCAGGAATTTTATTAGCTTCGAAGTTATCTTTCCATCTTTATTGATTTTATGAGATGATTGATATTTTTTTATTTCACTACTCAGCATTACTGAATCAGGTAGTGAGATACTCAAATCTGCTGCGCCGGCCTGTACCAGCCTTTTTTGGAGATTTCTTACCAGGTTAATGGAATCTTTTTGAGGATAGTCAATGTAAACGTATTTTGTATTATCCATGCTGTCAACAAAATCTTTTAGCAGTTCTTTGAGAGAAATGTAGCCATCATTTACCGGTTCAATACTATTGAACCAAGGGGTTAATGAAGAATTGCTATCAATCTTATTCAGGTTTTCAACAAAAAAGGAATCAATGTATTTCTGTTTGGATATTATTGAAACGCTGTCGGGGAGTAATCTTCCTTCTTTAATATCTTTTGCGATTTTCAGGAAGGCATCGCTTAACATCAGTTCGGCTTTTGTCCAAACGATAGCATCAGTCTTGGCCAGGGTATCATCAATTAATTTCCGGCGTAAAACTGCCAGGTCTTTCAAATGATAGTCTTCAGGATAAAGCCCGTAATATTTTGATGTTTCAATAAAGCTATACATCGAATCTGCTACCGGCATCCATTTTTCCTTCCTGCTCCAGATATTATGATAACCGTTTTGATCATAAAATGAACTTACAATCGCGTAAAGCGATAATTTAATAGAGTCGTTTATTTTGCCATTATTATCTTTTGCATATTGCAATACAGCTTTAATGTTGTCCGAAACCTGGTCATCCATCTCTTCGGGTATTTTTACAATTTCCTTTTCTTTCGCAGGATGCCTGGTTTTACAACTTATAACGCAGCATGTTAAACTAACAATTAAAAAAACAGCAATTAAATTTGCTTTACAGAGCATAGTTTGGTAAAATTTTTTAGCAGTAAATGTCTTTAGATTTTTTAAAAAATAAAAGTAGTAATGTACACAATAAATTCATCAGCAAGAATCCCGGTCATATTTTTAATTCTTTTTATTTGTACGATCACAGAAGTTTCCTCACAATCAAATGTCGCTAATAAGTATGGATTATTTGTAGTATCAGAGATAAAATTCTTACAAAATCAGACCGACGCAGATCCCACTAAACAAATGATGAATTTACGAAAAGCCATACCGGGTATTGTGCTTGACCTGAAGTATTCTACCGTTCAAAATTTTATGCACCAAAAATTATATCCCAGGCTTAATACAACATTCCTTCGCCGCCCGGCAGTAATCGCATTAAAAAAAGTAATTAATGAGCTTCATCAACAAAATCTTTCTGTAAAAATATTTGACGCTTACCGGCCGTACTCTGTTACCGAAGAAATGTGGGAAGTTGTAAAGGACGATCGGTATGCCGCCGATCCCTCAAAAGGAAGTGGCCATAACCGTGGTATCGCTGTCGATCTCACTTTAATTGATCTTCATACAAAAAAGGAAATTCCTATGGGAACGGGTTTTGATAATTTCTCTGATACAGCTCATATGGATTTTAAAGGATTGCCTAAAAAAATTTTAGAGCACAGGCGTTGCTTAAAGACGATTATGGAAAAATATGGTTTCATAAGCCTTAGCACAGAATGGTGGCATTATAGTTTACCCAATACAAATGACTTTGAACTACTCGATGTATCCTTTGCCGGACTAAAAAAACTTAGAAATTAAACAAGCGATTTACCTGTAATAGCTTCACTGAGCTTTTCAACAAAGAGCATCGTTGCAGGGCAATATTCAATATTTTGTTTGTGCACGTGCATGTAATCGGTTAAGGGCATCCTTGTAAGATGAGGGAAGCCTGCGCAGTCTGCAGGACGCACCTCGTAAATGGTGCACATATTTGTCTTTAAATCCAGGAATTGACAAGGGCGGGATTTATTCATCCAGTCATTTTCTTTTTTATCGAGATAAAGCCATTTTTCCTTAAAGTCCTTTGGTCTCATTCCAAGATGATTTGAAATTCTCTTTATATCCTGGAAAGTATACGTAGGGCTCATTACCTTACAACAATTGGCGCAGGAAACACAATCAATCTGCGCCCATACTTCTTTATCTTTTTCTTCCGCAAGAACTTCGAGGTTATGTGGCGGTTTATTCTCTGTCCTGGTAACAAAATTTCTTAACGATTTCCTGTTTGTCTCAAATTTCTGTTTAAGCTTTCGAAGATTAATTACCTGCATATAACAATTGAAAATTAGATTAGCGGGAGAATATATTTATTGAAACGGCATTAAGATATAAAAGTAGCGTATATTTTATTTTAATTTCGTACAACATTTAAACGCCTGCTTTTGATGTGGCATATTTATAAAAAAGGATTCAGGGCTTACCTGCAACTTGAAAAATCTTTATCAGAAAACTCGGTGGATGCATACCTCCATGACGTAGATAAGCTTACACAATTTCTTTCTATTAACACACCGACTGTAACTCCAAAAGAACTTAGTTTGAAAGACCTTGAAGAATTCTTACAATGGATTAGTAAACTGGGAATGACGCCTTCATCCCAGTCGAGAATAATCTCCGGGCTTAGAAATTTTTACAAGTATTGCCTGCAGGAACAAATTTCAAAAACCGATCCTACAGCATTGCTTGAAACACCAAAACTTGCGAAGCACCTGCCAGATATATTAAGCTTTAATGAGATCGAAATTATAAGCGGATGCATTGATGTGAGCACACCTGAAGGCACACGCAATAAAGCCATTATTGAAACATTGTATAGTTGCGGACTGCGTGTAAGTGAATTGGTAAACCTGCGTTTATCATGTCTTTATTTTGATGTAGGATATATTCGCATTATCGGCAAAGGCGATAAAGAAAGACTGGTACCCGTAGGATCACCCGCCATAAAATATATAAATATATACAGGCAAGAAATTCGTGTACACCTGCCCGTTATACCAGGAAATGAGGACGTTCTTTTCCTCAACAGGCGGGGGAGAAAACTTTCCCGTGTAATGATATTCATGATAATAAAAAATTTGGCAAGGCAGGCGGGAATCACAAAAAATATTTCGCCTCATACCTTCAGGCATTCATTTGCAACACACCTCGTAGAAGGGGGCGCAGACCTTCGTGCGGTGCAGGAAATGCTGGGACATGAAAGTATTACCACAACTGAAATTTATACTCATCTTGACAGGGAATATTTAAGAGATACTTTACAGCAGTTTCACCCTTCTTTTAAGGTTTAGGGCCGAAGATTAAATTTATTTTCTTTCCATCATAACATTATGTTGGGGGTATGTGCTGTGTTCGTGAGCATTCTTAACCCTGTTGCGATAATTTTTAAACATACTCATCCATTTAAGCTTCAGCACGCCATAAATTCCTTCTTTAACAATTCCCTTATTCATTTTGGAAACACCATATTTCCGGTCGATAAAAATTATAGGCACTTCTTTTATTTTGAATCCAAGCTTCCATGCTGCAAATTTCATTTCAATCTGGAATGCGTAGCCTACAAAACTTATCTGGTCAAGATTAATGGCATCAAGCACTTCGCTACGATAACATACAAAGCCGGCTGTGGGATCTTTTACAGGCATGAGGGTGATAATACGGGTATAAACCGAAGCGCCTTTTGAAAGGGCAACCCTTCCAGATGGCCAGTTTTCCACATCGCCTCCTTTTACATATCGCGAGCCTACCGCTACATCTGCACCACCGCTTTTGCAAGCACTGTATAATTTATCAAGGTCATACGGGTTATGCGAAAAATCGCAATCCATTTCAAAAATATATCTATAGCCTTTATCGAGCGCCCACCTGAATCCATGAATATAGGCGGTTCCCAATCCTAACTTACCATAACGCTCTTCCAAAAACAACATCCCTGGATATTTTGTAAAAAGTGTCTTCACGATTTCGCCTGTACCATCGGGAGAGCCATCATCTACAATGAGAACATGAAAATCCTGCTCTAAAGAAAAGACAGTTTCAAGTATAGACGCAACATTATCCTTTTCATTATAAGTAGGTATAATAACAAGTTTTTCCAAAGAAGGACTATAGTGTTTAAATGAAATTACAATTAATCTCCAAAAAAGGAATCAGTTAAGCGGTTGATTTCCTAAGTAGCGAACGGTTTAGTATCTCGGTAAGCTTTTGCTTTGTGTGCAAAGGAAAATCCCCCTTCATCATCCAATCATAATATTGCGGTTCTGCTCTCAGCACTTCAGAAACAGGGCGACCTTTGTGCTTGCCAAAGTTAAATACTTCTATCTCATTATCCATAATAAAGCGTCGTGCAAAATCCACAATTTTTTCTTCGCCTGTAAATTGCAAAATAGTATCTAAAGTATTTCCTAAATGTTCATACCGGGTAAGCTGTGCTTCTAATACTTCCCATGTTGCCGTGGCATCCGCCTCCGCAGAATGTGCATCACTCAATTCCTTCTGGCAATAAAACTTGTAGGCAGCCCCGAGCGTACGTTTTTCCATCATGTGAAAAATATGTTGCACATCCAGCATTCTCCTGTTTATCATGTCAATAACTATACCGGCCCTTAAAAATTCTTCGATTAGTAAGGGAATGTCAAAACGATTAGAGTTATACCCTGAAAAATCGGCGTCATCAATAAATTGTTTTAATTCATTTGCAACCTGTTTAAAAGTGGGTGCATCTTTTACCATTTCATCTGTAATTCCATGAATTTCACTGCTACTCCCGGGAATAGGAACCTGCGGATTGAGAATCTTTCGCTTTACTGTTTTAGATCCATCTGGCAGTACTTTAATAATAGCAATTTCTACAATCCTGTCTGTCGAAAGGTTGGTGCCTGTTGTTTCCAGGTCAATAAATACCAGTGGTCGATTTAGTTGTAACTCCATGTTTTGATTTAATATCCGGTATTTACCGGATGATGGTGATAAAAATAGTGATTGATGATTAATTATTATTTGATAAAAACCTGATACCTCAAATCCCCATTACTTTCGCAATATCCATTCCATCATAATTTCCGCTGCTCATAAAAAGTAAATTAGTATTATTAGTCGTTATACCGGATAATCTTTTTTCAAGAAGCTTTCTATCTGTAATTACTTCAAGATTTGGCTTTCGAAACCCTTTAATCACGCTTTTAGAATCCAGTGGCGGCATTCGCTTCAGCTCCAGGGCATGTTTACTGTAAAAAACAATTGCCTCATCTGCATTATCCATGGCGCCGGAATATTCATTCATAAACTTTTCATTAAGGCTGCTGAAAGTATGTAGTTCCAGAACAGCTATGAGTTTCCCTTCAGGAAATTGTTGTTTCACCGCATTAATACTGGCCATAACTTTACTGGGTGCGTGGGCGAAGTCCCTGTAAATGTTATATTCTGCTGCTGCTGCAAGTAATTCAAGCCTTTTCGATGCTCCTGCAAAGGTGGCTATTGAGGCGGCAAAGTCCCGTGCGCTTACACCCAGTTCACTGCATACCAGGCAGGCTGCCTGCAAATTTAAGAGGTTATGATTACCGAAAATCTTCAAATTGACTTTATCATTCCCGATCATTACGCCGGTAACACCATTTTCGATAAAATAAGATGGAAGAGCATAGGGAATGTATCTTATATCGTTTCTTCTATTATCGGCTACAAGCCTGTTCAAAACCTCATCTGTTTCATTATAGATCAAAACACCGGCCTTTTCAATTTTTTCAATAAATATTTTGAACTGATCGAGGTAAAAATCAAACGTGGGAAAAACATTGATGTGGTCCCAGGCTATGCCTGTAATAACGGCTAATTGGGGGAAAAAGAAGTGAAACTTGGGCCTTTTTTCTATTACACTTGCAGGGTATTCATCAGCTTCACAAACGATCAATCGTGCATGGGTTATGCGAACGCTTTGATCAAACCCTTCAAGTTTCGATCCCACCAGGTAATCAAAATCGAAATTTAAATTTTTAAGGACATGCATAATCATCGCTGTGGTGCTGGTTTTGCCATGGCTGCCTCCCACTGCTACCCGTTTTTTATCTTTGCTTTCCTCATAAATATATTCGGGGAAAGAATATATTTTCAAACCTGTTTTGCGGGCCTTGATTAATTCCGGGTTATCTTCTTTTGCGTGCATGCCTAGTATTACCGCATCAATATCTGTAGTAATTTTTTGAGGTTGCCATCCTTCTTCGGGTAGTATGCCCTGTTTCCTCAGGTTACTCAACGCAGGTTCAAAAATCTCGTCGTCACTACCTGTAATGTGATAACCTTTGCGACTGAGTGCAATGGCCAGTTGGTGCATTACACTACCGCCTATAGCTATGAAATGAATACGCATGGATCTTTATAAAAATACCGGATAAACTTTATTTTTAACAATAGATTGAAATATAATTCGTTTTTGACTAACATTCATAAATTCATTTATATAAATTTGCATCGGGTGCAAAATAAAGTTTTAACTCAAAATACACCATGAAAAAAATTATTGTTGTTTTCGCGATGGCAAGTCTCATTGTAGTAAGTTTTGCATCCTGTACAAGTTCCCGGAGATCCAGAACCGGTTGCCCGATGACCAGTAATATAATTCACTAACCCAAGAATTATAGCGCCAAGAATATGACCTGGATTCCACTACTAAATGAGCTACAACTCGAAGAGATAAAACAAAACTCCACCAGCAAACCCCAGCTTATATTTAAACACAGTAGCCGGTGCTCCCTTAGCAGCATGGCAAGAAACCGGCTTGATAAGAAAGAAGTCCCCCAAGGAATAGATTTTTATTTTCTTGACATTATTAATCATAGAAGTATTTCCAATAAAGTTGCCCAGGATTTCGGTGTGCCTCATGAATCGCCACAGGTTCTTTTAATAAAGAAAGGTGAGTGTGTGTACGAAGAAAGCCATTCGGGTATTCATATGGATGAGATAGTGGCTAATGCCCAATAAAATTTCCACTTGCCGGAAGTTATTGACCATTCACGTTGTAAATAGCATCTCAATCATGAGCAATAAAGAGTGATGTTCTTGTTTGCTCAAGAATAACATTAGAAAGGCTTGGTTTAAAAAGGCGGGAAATGGCACTCCTCCCATAAGCTCCCATCACAACAAAGGTATTCTCGGTATGTTCATCAAGGAACTCAATTAATTTTTTTTCCAGGTTCCCCGACAGCGATACAATTTCCAGGTCAGAAAATTTCTTTTCAAGCTTTTCGAGAACCCGTTGCCTCTCCTTCTTTTTTATTTTTTCTTTGGCATTGATAGTTACCAGGTAGCTTTTCTTCCTGGCTAATTTTGGAAAAAGATTACTGTATGTCTTAATAGCATGTAAGGCATCGTCGCCTCCATCATACAACAATACTACATTTTTTATTTTTGTCGCGTTGACAGAGATAAGACACACAGGGCATTTAACCTGTGACAAAATATCTTTGAGGGAATACCTTTGAAAATCATCGTGAGAATCTGCAACAATACAATCTGCATCTGAGCTAAAATCCACTAATCCTTGCAAAGTAACATTCTTTTGAAAAAAACATTTTACCTTTTCATCATCGCAAAAGGCTTTAAATAGTTCTATATTTTTCCCCTGGATTTCTTCATCTCCCTCTCTCTCTATTTTGCCGCCAACGGCTGATTCTACAGAATCAATATCGCTTGGATAAGGATAGCCTGCTCTCTCATCTCTCAGAAACAAAGCATGTACCTCTGCTTCATTTTGTCTTGCAATATTTAAAGCAAAAGTGGTTATATGCCAGGGTGCATTTATCCCATTAAAAATAACAACAATCTTTTTCATCTTTAAATTTGATAGATCATACAAGTTAAGGATTTGCTACCACCTTTGTTCTCTTAACAAAAAATTAATGATTTGGTAATGAAAAAAAGAAAATAGCCGAAATTTTCTAAAAACCAGAAGCCACCAGCGAACTTATTACCAGGCGAATTCCTACAAATGAGCGTTAAAGACATAAGACGTCCTAAGTTTTGAACAGTAAAAAACCGACATTCCCTATTTTACATATATGGTAACCTTAATTGTTTAAATTAATTCAAGATTTGCAGTTTCCTGCAATATTAGCAGGGCCAAATAAATAAGGCACTACTAAGTTTTGGTGTCTTAGGGAGCCTTGAAGATTGCCGAATCATAATTAAGATACGCAGCCAAATAGCATTTCCTTTTATAATAATCAAATAACATTAATAGAATGAGTCGAAAAACAAAAAGACGCTGCATACAAATACTCATGATTTCAATCGTTGTCTTGATTTTCTTTATTCCGGCGCGAAGTTTTAGCCAATCAAAAGATGTAAAGAAAATACTGGCGGTAATGCGGCTTGAAGAAAAATACTGGAATAATGGAGATATCGATGGCTATGTAAGTCTCTACGCCCCCGGCGATTCCACCCGTATGATATTAAGCAAAGGCGCAGCTTACGGCAAGAAAAATATTTTGGCATTTTATAAAAAATACTGGCCTAGAGAAAAGATGGGACAATTAGTGCTGGATGGTGAAAGTCTTGAAAGAATCTCTGATAAATTCTATTATGTTACCGGGTATTTTCATGTAACATACCCCGACGGAAAAAAAATTGACGGCAGGTATTCGGGCCTCATGAAAAAAGTGAAAGGGGAATGGTATTTATATACTGACCATTCAAGTTAATAAAATTCAAAGGACTTGCAAAGGGAGCATTTCTTAATTCTGCCGATAAATTGTGTGGCCTCAAAAATCAGGACAGTTTTCCTGGAACTTCACTCTTTCTTTTTTTGATTAATGCTGGACTCAATGTTAAAAGGGCGACGGACTAATGCAGGTCCATCCCCCGTCAATAACCAGGCTTTGGCCTGTAATATGCTTTGCTTTCTCCGAGACGAGGAAGAGGGCCGCATTTGCAATATCCGTTGAATCGGCCGGCCTTCCCAGAGGGGTAATCCTTGACCAGGTAGCTGAATAATCAGGGTCTTCCCCTGTGCGTTCAGTTAATGTCGCTCCAGGTGCTATACAATTCACGGTTATCCCGTTGGCAGAGAGCTCTATCACAAGATTTTTTGCCAGCATTTCCAAGGCTGCCTTGGTCATTCCATACGCTGCTAAATTTTTATGCGCCTGGTGCCCTGTAACAGAAGACATAAAAAGGATAGAGCCGCCCGCAGGTTGAGTCTTCATTTGATTGGCCGCGGCCTGTGCCAAAAAAAACGATCCCGCCAGATTAACCCTTAAAACTTCATTGAACGATTCAGGTGAATAGGTAAAGAAATCTCCAAACAGGGTGATACCGGCATTTGCAATAGCTATATCGAGATGACCAAACCGGGTTACCGCCAATTCAACCATATTGGCGATAACTTCACTGGTACTGGCGTCTCCGGCGCAAGCAAGGCATACCCCGCTGGTTTCGCGGATTGTTTTTGCTGCCCTTTCTGCAAGGCCAGGGTCGAGGTCATTTAAGATTACCGTAGCTCCCTGGCTTGCGAGCTGCCGGCATATTTCCAACCCAATACCTTGGCCGGCTCCTGTGACCACCGCTACCTTATGTTCAAATTTTTTCTCCGTCATCTTATTTTGTGTTTAATGGGAATCTCTTAATACGGAGCTACCTGAGCCTCCCTTCAAAAAAATAAAGTCTGCACCCAAATGGGCTTCCTCAACTTGGTTAATATATAAACTAACGTATCCACGGCATATTTCTGTTGAAAAACCGGGGAGTATGGCTTTTCGTTTTTTTAATTCTTCCTCATTCACCAGGAGATTGAGAGTACGGCCCGGCACATCGAGCTGTATCATGTCCCCATCGCAAACAAGCGCAAGATTACCGCCCGAGGCGGATTCGGGAGAAACGTGCAGCACTACTGTACCAAATCCTGTTCCGCTCATTCGCCCGTCCGAAATCCTTACCATATCAGAAATGCCCCTCTCAAGAATTTTTTTTGGTAAACCCATATTACCAACTTCCGGCATACCCGGATAACCCTTTGGGCCTACATTTTTTAACACAAGAACACTCGTTTCATCTACCGGCAAATCAGGATCGTCAATGCGACTTTTATAGTCCTCAATATTTTCAAACACAACCGCCCTGCCCGTATGCTGCATAAGATGGGCACTTGCGGCAGATGGCTTGATGATGGCTCCGTTTTCACTTAAATTACCTCTGAGCACTGCAAGCCCGGCATGCTGACTAAACGGTTGACTAATATCGGCAATCACATCCGGGTTAATAATTTCAGCGTTTTCTACATTTTCCTGAATGGTTTTACCGTTGACCGTAAGGCTGTCACCATTAAGCTGCGTAAGCAGCTGCTTCATAACTGCAGGCAATCCGCCGGCATAATAAAGATCTTCCATAAAAAATTTACCTGATGGCTGTAGATTGACGATAAGAGGAATGGGGGCAGATATTATATCAAAATCATCAATTGTGAGTGGAATTCCAATTCTACCTGCAATTGCCAATAGATGAATTACAAAATTGGTAGATCCTCCAATAGCCGCATTTACCTTGATGGCATTTTCAAATGCGTCTCTTGCGAGAATATCAGATAGCTTGATGTCTTCCTTAACCATTTCAACGATCCAGATCCCCGAAAGCTGTGCCAACACTTTGCGGTTGGCATCCGCGGCGGGGATCGCAGCATTTCCTGTAAGTGAAATACCTAATGCCTCCACCATGCAAGCCATAGACGAAGCGGTGCCCATCACAGCACAATGCCCCCTGCTTCTACACATACCAGCTTCTATCAGGTTAAATTCCTCCTCGGATATAATTCCGGAACGAAGTTCATCATTAAAACGCCACAAATCGCTTGTTCCGATGTCTCTTCCTTTGTATTTACCCGTCAACATTGGGCCACCCGATACAACGATACTGGGAATGTTGACACTGCAGGCCCCCATTACGAGTGCGGGGGTTGTTTTATCGCAGCCACACAATAATACCACGCCATCAAGTGGATTGGCCCGAATCGATTCTTCAACATCCATGCTTAAAAGATTCCTGTAGAGCATTGCCGTTGGCTTCATCAAAGTCTCTCCTAACGACATCACCGGAAATTCCAATGGAAATCCCCCTGCCTCCAACACTCCTTTTTTTACCGATTCGGCGAGCTCCCGAAAATGGGCATTACACGGTGTCAGTTCTGACCAGGTATTACAAATACCAATAACAGGCTTTCCTTTAAATTCATAGGAAGGAATTCCCTGGTTTTTCATCCACGCCCTGTATATAAATCCATCCTTGCCTTTTTTCCCAAACCATTGCTGACTTCTTAATGAACTTTGCATGATCTGCTATTTTAAACAAACATTTGCATAATATCCCCCTTTTTCACGATATGAAGGTAGTCTTAATTGGCCTTTGCACTCCTGGTAATTGACAACTTTTCGCGTGTAACCCAAGGCCTGAAACATACAGAATTGCCACTGATATCTATATAATCAAGGACACGGTTACATGAAGCTAAACGCTGAAAGGAGGCATCAAAGATTTTTTGTTTAAACTCATGTATAAGCTGGGTTATTTTATTCATTTTCCGGAAAATATCTTACAAACCGGAATTCCCGACAGGCAATAATTGAGCTTATGATACTAAAAGCGGAGTTTCGTACTCCACTATTTGAAAAAACTTTAACCCAATTAAATTGAAAATTAAAAGCTAAAAATTAAAAAGCCCGCAAACATTGAGTTTGCTGGTACGGGCGGAGCAGGCAGGCATTACAATCCAATTGACGAATATTGGAAGTTATGTAATGAGCCAGCTGATTATAAATATTCCTATACAAAATTCTATGACACAGGTGTTGATGAGTTTGGATTTTTAGTAGATATAGGAAGTGTTTTATAGCAGTCCTTGTGCTGGAACAAAGTCTATATCGGGAATGCTTTGTGCCAGTATGCCCCAGAGCACCGCCTTCCTTTCAACAGTTTTGCCTGCAAAGGCTTCACCCATACACGCGCCAGGAGCAATATGCGTAAGTGAGTCCAATAGGCGTGATTTCGTTGTGTGTGCCAAAGATATTTCAGGATGGCGGTATCCAATAGAGTTTTCCTGCGGGCTGATGGCAATTACATGAACACATTGATCACGTCTTTGAAAAAGTTTCGTGCAGCTTATGCCCAAATCCAAAAATGCGTACCACAAATTTTGTGGCGATCTGCGGAAGTCTGCGAGCAACGCTATTTACACCGTGGATCAACTATATATCAACTATATAGATAATCCACCGGCATCTGTAGGGCTTTTATTAGCGACTCTAAAAGAACTTGGTAACATCGTAATCGAAAGAAGCGTTGTCAATTTTTCTATCTGTTATTTGCTATTAACAAACCGTGATGTTTCCTCTTGAAAAGCTGCGGAATAGCCCACCAGTTTTTCTATTAATTACAGGATGCGCATCTTGAACAAAAAACATCGGTGTCGATTTATGAATGGGTGAAGACACTCAGCAAAAAAGACTACGCAGGCAACGACGAACTCATGAAATTGGGTTTGTTGATATTGCGAAAGAAGCCCATGAATAACATAGCTTAGCCTTCAAATCTTTGCTTCACTTGAAAAAGGCTGGATATAACTGATATTATTCATGGATTTTGACAGATATTTATGAGCAGAAACAATCTAACGAATAGATTGCACTCATATTAATCTAGATTGTCTGAGAAACAGGAGGGATAAAAAGGATAGGGACCGATATAGCAACCAAAACATATAAAACCATATGCTAAAGAGCCTAGGGAAAATCATGCATCTTATTGACCCTAAAAGTTTCCCAGCAATTTCCGGAAGGATAATGTCTGTTGATGCACTGCGGGGATTTGATATGCTTTGGATAACCGGCGGAGCAACCATATTCATTTCCTTGAATGATGCTATTCACAACTCCTTTACAGAAACTATGGCGGCACAAATGGAACATGTGCCATGGCAGGGATTCCATTTTCTTGACATTATAATGCCGCTTTTTCTTTTCGTTACAGGCGTTTCGATGCCTTTATCTTTTAAAAAAAGGTTGCAAAAGCCGCAGCCGTCGACCCTGGCGATGCATATTTTAAAAAGGGTGGTGATTTTATGGATATTAGGCATGATTGCACAAGGCAACCTGCTTACCTACGATGGCAGCCAGATTGCTTTTTTTTCCAATACTTTGCAGGCGATTGCTGCAGGCTATTTAATATCTTCTTTATTTATTTTAAATCTTAATGTATTCGCCCAGTTTCTTTGGACGCTTGCCTTATTGCTAATTTATTTTATTGCGATTTACTTTATACCTGTTCCCGGTGTGGGGCATGCTATTTTAGAACCTCAAGAAAACCTTCCGCTTTACATTGATAAACTTTTACTAGGCAGCTTCCAGGATGGCACAAATTATACATGGATATTAACCAGCCTTGGTTTTGCAGCCACCGTTATGATGGGCGTTTTTGCGTCATACATACTTCAGAGTGGGATCTCCCAGTTGGGTAAACTAAAAGCATTATCGGTTACAGGACTGGCGTTAGTTGCAATAGGCTTGCTGCTAAACTCCGTGCAACTCATTATTAAACATCTATGGACCACCTCATTCACCTTGTTTTCCGGCGGGCTTTGTTTTTTGTTGCTGGCATTATTTTACCTGGTGATTGATTACTGGAAATACCAGCGTTGGGCCGTGTTTTTTATTGTTGTCGGCAGTAATTCTATACTTGCCTACATGATAGGAGATCTGCATTGTTTTAGCGAGGTTGCCGGAGTTTTCCTGTCAGGGACGAAAAGATTTTTGGGCAACTGGTATCCTTTTGCTTTATCAATCGGCTCATATGTAGTTTTCTGGTTGGTGTTTTATTTCCTTTACAAAAAGAAAATATTTATTAAAGTATAAATGCACTTATCTGCTATAAAACCCGCTTGAGTTCCCTTACATCCAAACCTCCATAACGCTGACGCCATTTGTAAAATGCTGCTGTAGTTATCTGCAGTTCACGACAGATATCCTTAGCATCACGGCCTTCTCATGCTCCTGGATAGCCTTTACAATTTGTGTTTCGGTGAATCTTGTTTTTTTCATAATTATCCAACTTCGTGGAAGCTTACAGGATGAAGTCTCATGTATGGCAGTCATGCGAATTTAGTCTTTAAGAATTGTCAGGTGACACCGGACAAGAAGGGGGTATTGATGATTTTCGGTTTTCTTAAACACATCTGAAAGGAAAGTTAATTTATTACTGATACCAACCCTTGTGCTGGTTTCGTGAGGTCTTATGTATGAAGGGTGTTCGATTATAAAAGCTGGTTCTTGAAATAAGTGAAATTTGAAGTGACAAAAAATCAATCACACTTTAAATCAAGAACCATGAATAAAATT
>JBBSPK010000039.1:0-20701 GCA_038258875.1 Chitinophagales bacterium | reverse complement strand
TCTTTTCCTACACTGTTTACTTCTGCATCAGGGGCCGGGTTACAAAAATCAATTGCATAAGGAACTCCATCACGCAATGCAAGCTCTACGGTATTAAAATCGTAACCCAGGTATTTATTAATTCTTAAAACAATGTCGGTCATTAATTCAAGTCTTTCTTTATCGGGTTTGAAGTCTGCGACATACCTTAAGTGATGAGGATTACGTGGTTCGTACGGCATTATTCGAACATATTTTCCACCAATGCAATAACAGCGGTAGTATTCATCAAAAACAATTTCCTCCTGCAGCATCATTACCAGTTCACCGGTTTCGCCATGTTTGTTAAAAAGATCCTGCGGATCGTTTACCTTATATACATTTTTCCACCCCCCACCAGCGAAGGGTTTCATGTATGCCGGAAAACCTATATAACTAAAAATGCTTTCCCAATCCAATGGATAAGCGAGGTTGGACAAAGACTGTTCGGTAGTATCAGCAGGCAATGATTTAGATGGCAATATAACTGTTTTGGGAACAGGCACATCTATTTTGGTGGCAAGGCAATTATTAAAAAACTTTTCATCTGCGCTCCACCAAAAGGGATTGTTGATTACTGCCGTGCCACAGAGCGCAGCATTTTTTAAGAATGCACGGTAAAACGGTATATCCTGCGATATACGATCAATAATCACTGCATAGCCGCTGCTTTCACCCTGCAGTACTTTGTCAATATGCACCGGTTCTGCGGATATGTCGTCGATGTTTTTACTGTTTATTCTTTCAACGAAAGCTTCAGGAAAGCTTCTTTCCTTTCCAAATAAAACGCCTATTTTTTTCATGAATTAATTTTTAATGGTGGAATTTTTTGACGTAGTAAAACCAGTTGTTTCCAAATATATTTTTAGGAGACCCAATATAGCAAAATTAAATTTTAGAGGAGGAAACTTATTTTTTGCAATGTATTAAACGCTGTAAGGGAAGTTTTCATCACCCGATAGATTGTTTTTCATTTCGTCAATCACTTTTTCGACCTGGCTTTTTGAAAACATTTTTGTTTTACTTTTGGCCAAATATGCAATCGGAAAAAGTACAAAGGATTTTCGCAGAAACCCATACCCATACTTCAGCACTTTTAAAAAGAGACGTTACTCTTAGTATATTTTCTCCTTTAGGAAAAACACCTTCAGGGGAAATAAGCCTGTTGCTAATTAATGACGGGCAGGATCTCAAAGTAATGAATTTTGAGGCCATACTCGAAAGCTTATATGCTTCAACAGAAATTACGCCTGTTTTTTTTGTTGGGATCGATTGTGGCAAAGACAGGAAAAATGAATACGGTACTGCAAAGTTCCTTGATTATAACGGGCGGGGAGCCAAAGCACTTTTATATCACCGGTTTATTTTTGAGGAGTTAATTCCCTTTATAAGGAGTAATTATAATATCCCAAATTTTAAAGAAAAATCATTTTGTGGTTTCTCACTGGGAGGGCTAAGCGCACTTGATATTGTTTGGAACCATCCGTCAGAGTTTACCAGGGTTGGTGTATTTAGCGGCTCTCTTTGGTGGCGCAATGTAAGCCAGAGTGATCCTGCATTTAATGAATTACATCATCGTATCATGCACAACCAGATAAGAGATGGTGAGTATTATCCCTGGCTTAAATTTTTTTTTGAAACAGGCACACTTGACGAAATAGCTGACAGAAATAAAAATGGCGTTATAGATTCAATAGACGATACCCAGGCTCTCATCGAAGAGCTGGTAAGAAAAGGATATGATCCTGAAAAAGATATAAAATATCTCGAATTAAAAGATGGCAGGCATGACGTAGCTACATGGGGGAGGGCGTTTCCTGAGTTTTTAAAATGGGGTTGGGGAGTAAAACGACAGCAGACATAGTTCTTTGTATTCAGCGTATAAAAGATTCATTATGAAAGTCAGTATTTAGAATACACCTACTTATTAATAAGATGCATCACCTTGTCTTTGTAATTAATTCCTACAGGAATGGTTATGTTTTCCATTTCAATACTGTTTCCATAAATACTTTTGACGTGTGCTAATGCCGCTATGTAAGATCTATGAACTCTCATAAATTGGTTTACAGGCAATATTTTTTCCATTTCGTTCATGGTTTGCAGCGTTACAAGCTTGTATTCACGGGTATGAATTTTAAGGTAATCTTTCATGCCTTCTATATAAAAGATTTCCGAAAAATTGACTTTAAAAAACTTACTGTTGCTCTTTACAAAAATGTGATCTGCCGGTAAGTTTTCTCTTTCTTTTTCCGTGTGTGTAAATAACCCGCCATCAACTACTTTATTGATTGCTTTGCTAAAGCGTTCGAACGATACCGGCTTTAGTAAATAATCTATTATATTAAATTCATAGCTTTCGACGGCGTATTCTGCATAAGCTGTTGTAAGCACCACGAATGGCGGATTTTGCAATGTCCGCAAAAAATTTAAACCGGTCATTCCCGGTAATTGAATGTCAAGAAACATCAGGTCAACATCCTGTTTGTTTAAGATCTCTCTTGCTTCCAGGGCATTATTGCAAATCGCCACAAGCTCCAGACTGTCTATTTTTTGTAAATGGCTCTGGAGAACGTTTTGAGCGAGCACTTCATCCTCAACTATGATACATTTTATCAAGCGGCCCTGGGTTTTATGATTAATGATACCGTGTAAGCATTCTTACTTAAAAATACGTCAAGCGTGTGAGAATCGGGATACAACACTTCGAGGAGCTTCTTTGCATATGTTATTCTTAAATCACTCTTTCTTTTTTCTTCTTTGTCAGTTTGAATAATATCGAGCGCATAGGAATCAGGATACATGAGTTCAAGGAGGCTTTTGCTGTTTTTTATACCTGTGCCGGGCATTTTTTTCGCCTGTGTTTCCAGGTCAATGTTGGTATTATTAATCACATTTAAAACAATTTGTTCCGGTGCAGTTTTTATAGTGATGTAAATAAATGCGTCGTTATACGAATTATTAAATGCGTGCTTAAAGCCATTTTCAATAAATGAGATAAATAAAAAGGGTTCAATCATTATTCCATCAGTTTCTCCCTCAACGTTAAAGCGTACATCCGCTTTGTATCTTATTTTTTCAATTTCAATATAATTCTTAATAAATTCTATTTCCTTATTTAAAGAAATTTTTTCTTCATCACAGTCATAAATCATATATCGCATCAGGTCTGCAAGCTTTATAACCACCTCGGGAGTTTTATCCGATTTCTGCAGGCTCAGCGAGTAAATGCTGTTTAATGTATTAAAAAGAAAATGGGGATTTAATTGTGACCGCAAATATTTCAATTTAAAATTTGCATTGTCCTTTTCAAGCGTTGAAATAATATCTGCTTCATCAAAATTTTTCCTGAGAAATGCGATACTTGTTGCAAAAATAATATTTACAAAAAACCATAAGCTCTCGCGGGTAATAGTAAACGAAGAATAATTAAAATAAGATTGCAATGAGTGAACATGTTCAGATGAGTTGTCTTTTAGGTTAACAAAGGAATAAATAAGGCTTAGAAAGGCAACCACACCCATATAAAACCCAACGGTGACAAGAGACAGCAATCGATAACGTTTTGTAAAAGCCAGCCATGGAATAATTGCCTTTGCATACAAAAAATAAAACGGAAAAATAAGGAGGCTCACCAAAAAGAGAATGGGTAAAAATACCAGGTCATCGTAGAAAAAAGTGAAAAAATTTATAAGGGGATACAGAAAAAAAACAAGTATCCAGTAAAATATTTCAATTTTATAAACAGGTTTTATTGGCCGGTCGTTATCGTATTCCATTTTGAGAAAGTTTTGGAATACTAATTTAGTTCCGGCAATCCAAAGGAATAAATGATTTCGACAAACTAGGGAATACTATCGATGAAAATTGTATTTGCTTTCAAATTTTTGATTAAATTTATAACAGTTGCATTGTATTTTTGACACATGGTGAACATATTCAACGATCAACTTTCGGTTAACATTAATGAGAAAGGCGCCGAACTTCAAAGTATAAAATTAAAGGGTCTTGAGTACTTATGGCAGGCAAATTCAAAATATTGGGGTAAACATTCACCTGTCTTATTTCCCATTGTTGGTGAGTTAAAAGATGGAAAATACGTTTTCGATAATAAAGAATATAATTTGCCGCGGCATGGGTTTGCAAGAGATAAAGTTTTTGAAGCCAGGCAATCTTCCTCAGACAATGCAATTTTTACGTTGCAAAGTAATGAAGAAACATTGGCTGTATTTCCATTCCAATTTATTTTCCAGGTGGAATATGAAATTGTGGACAATGAACTTTCGTGCAGCTATATCGTACAAAACACAGCGGAGAGCGATTTGTATTTTTCTGTTGGCGGCCATCCCGCATTTAAAGTCCCTTTATCTGAAGAATTAAAATACACTGATTATTCATTAAAGTTTGATAATGATAATGTGCTGCAGCGCTACTTGTTGCATGATGGATTAACGGGAGATGATACAGAAGAAATATCGTTAGATAATAAAGTAATTCTTCTTAAGCCATCTTTGTTTTACACTGATGCAATAGTATTAAAACACATCGGGAGTAAGAAGATCAAATTGTATACTGGTAAAGATGTACATGGTCTTACGTTTAACTTTGAAGATTTTCCATATTTTGGTATTTGGGCTGCCAAAGATGCACCCTTTGTTTGTTTGGAACCATGGTGTGGCATTGCGGATAATATTCATCATGACCACCAGTTAATAAGCAAAGAAGGAATCAATAAAATCGCCGCAGGTACCACATGGAAGAGAAAGTGGAGCGTGGAGTTATTTTAGTGCTATTTTGCCAGTTGCTTCTTTATTAGATTGATGGCCTTATGCGGGCCTTGCCTGCCAATCACTTTAAATTCTTTTTTCTCAAGCCTGTTATAAGAAACGAGAAAGTTTACAATCTCATCTACCAGGTATGAATCAAGGGCGAAGATGGTTTTAACTTCTTGTACCGGTTTGAAGCAATTACTGCAGCAAGCATACGATCGTTTCTTGCAGTTTTTCCTTTTTCAGTTTGTTCAGCTTCGATTACTCCCAGCAATTTACATTCTATAATACACCCGGGGCCACGAGGCTTCATCCATTAAAACCAACACGTCAACAGGATCACCGTCTTCTGCCTTTGTTTGTGAAATAAATCCGAAATGAGAAGGAAATACAATTCCTTCGGGAAGATTTTTTTTTAGCTTAAACATTCCTGTCCCCTCATCAAAAATTATATTTTGCAGAAGTTCCTTTAGGAGTTTCAACTATTGCATTAATATCTTTCTTATTTTTTGTAAATGGTTGTGGAAGGTTCATACAAATTGCAACAACAATATTTATACCTGTTTTTTACGAGGGTTCATCCAGTCACTGGTCGTTATTGACTATTGACTTATTCGACCATTGACTGCTCTCAGAAATCCAGTCTTACAAAAGCCTCCATGGCCGCATATCTCGTAAGGCCGAGATTTGCATATAAATCAGCGGTGTTGGCATTTCTTTCCTCGGCACGCTGCCAGAACTCGCGGTTATCGCTTCCCTGGAAAGGCACGCTGTCTTTTTGTGACTGGTGAATAAAAATACCGTATCGTTTTTTTCTTACCTGGTCTGGACTCATGGGAACGGCCATTTCAATTTCACTGATATCCCATTCTTCCCACGCACCTTTATATAACCAAATCCGGCAATCTGTGAGCCATTCGTCACCTGCCTCTTTCATAAATGCAAGGGCAGCAAGAATAATATCTATACAAACTTTATGAGTTCCATGGGGATCGGCAAGGTCGCCTGCACAAAAAACCTGGTGCGGTTTTATTTCACGCATAAGCTCGACCGTTAGTTTCACGTCTTCGTCGCTCATTGGCATCTTTTCTATAGTTCCTGTTTCATAGAATGGAAGGTTCATAAAATGAATCTGTTCTTCTTTCAATCCAACATATTTACAGGTGGCTCTTGCTTCGCAGCGTCGTATTAATCCTTTAATACTCCTGATTTCTTCCGTGTCTTTTTCGCTTGCTTTTTTCTCTGTGATAAAAGCGGAGGCTTTATTAAAAATTGTTTTGCTGATTGTATTGTCAATGTCAAAAATATTTTCAAATCCTACAGTAAAGTCAAGAAAGCGTGTTACAAATTCATCGGTAACGGCAATGTTACCACTGGTTTGATAAGCAACATGCACATTGTGCCCCTGGTCGTGGAGGCGCATGAAAGTACCTCCCATACTTATAATATCATCATCAGGATGTGGCGAAAAAATAAGCACTCTTTTTGGAAAGGGCGTGCTTCTTTCAGGATGTTTGTGATCGGAAGATTTAGGCTTACCACCCGGCCATCCTGTGATGCTGTCACGCAGCATATAATATACCTCGAGATTTATTTCGTAAGCATCTCCCTTTTCAACAAGAAGATCACTGAGGCCAAACTCATTATAATCATGATTCGTGAGGCTCAATACGGGTTTATCGAGCTTTAACGCCAGGCTTATTACTGCACTTTTAACAATATTCGGCGTCCATTCGCATTCGCCGGTAAGCCATGGAGATTTAAATCTTGTTAGTTCTGATGCAGCAAATTCATCTAATACAAAAGTGCAATGATCATGGTTTTGCAGGAGAGAAGCCGGTACTTCTTCAGTCGGTTTTCCTTCAATAGCTTTCTGTATAACCGGGGCTTTAGTTTTACCCCATGCCATTAAAATAATGGCCTTCGATTTCATGATAGTGCTTATTCCCATGGTTATAGCCATTCGTGGTACCTGGGAAATATTTCCAAACTCATGAGAATTTGCAATACGTGTTGAGTTCTCCAAAGTGACAAGCCTCGTCCTGGAATAAACAGGTGAACCAGGTTCATTAAAACCAATATGGCCGTTATTTCCTATTCCTAAAATCTGAAGATCGATGCCACCTGCATCTGCAATTTTTTGTTCATACTCTGCGCAATGCTCTTTAATTTTTTCTTTTGGAATCATTCCATTTGGTAAAAAATAATTTTCCGGATCAATATCTGTTTGCTCAAATAAATATTTACGCATGAAATAATGGTAGCTATTGAGGGCATTTGGCTCCATTGGGTAGTATTGATCCAGGTTAAAAGTAATCACGTTTTTAAAACTTAATCCTTCTTCCCTGTGTAGTTTTACCAGCTCCGCATATAATGATTTTGGAGTGGAACCGGTAGCAAGACCAATTACTGCTTTTGCACCTTTGGAATTTTTTTCTTTTATAAGATCAGAAATAATGCGGGCAACTTGTTGTGACCCTTCTTTAGGAGTATTAAAAATTTGTACCGGAATTTTTTCAAGAGAATCAATCATAAGACTTCATTTAAATATTTAATGCATAAATATGTGTACATAATTAGAACGGCGCTTAACATTGTTATTTTCAAAGTACAGCAAAGATAAGTTCTATGATAATTTATTTTGGAACCAATGTAACTTTAATTCCCCTTAAAATAATTGGCACCCCACAACTCATATCGTTTAACCATCCCAGTTAGCCTTGTTTCAAAATCCGGCCAGTTCCTGCTTTCCCCAGGACTCCAAAGTACTTCACTTAACGCACTCATCCGCGGGAATATCATGTATTCCAGCTTGCTCATATTTCCAATGTACTCTGTCCATACATTACCCTGTGCTCCTAAAATATACTTCGCTTCATCATTATTTAATTCTTTGGGAACAGGTTCATAACTATAAACGGTATCAAGAGGTAGATAACCTCCGATTGTGACACTATCCTCATTTTTTGTTTGAGAATGATCAAAATAACAATAATTGCCCGGGGTCATAATGACATTATGATGATCCTTTGCTGCTGCAATGCCACCCTCTTCACCCCGCCAGCTCATAACGGTTGCATTAGGAGCTAAACCTCCCTCAAGAATTTCATCCCAGCCTACAATATTTCTCCCCTTGCCGTTTAAATATTTTTCAATGGTGTTGATGAAATAACTCTGTAGGCCATGCTCGTCATTTAATTTTTTTTCTTTAATGAGTTGCTGGCAAAAAACAGAACGCTTCCAGGATTCTTTGGGACATTCATCGCCACCAATATGTATGTACCTGGAAGGAAATAACTCCAACACCTCATCCAGCACATCTTCCAGGAATTTAAAGGTATAATCCGACGGACAAAATACATCTTCAAATACGCCCCATGTTTGTTGTACCTGCTTGCCATCTCTGCTTCCTGCCCACGGCGTATTGGGACTTATTTTCGTGGATTCATTCGGGAAGCAACTCAATTGAGGATAGGCTGCAATTGCCGCGGAGGCATGGCCCGGCATTTCAATTTCCGGTATAACGGTTATGTAGCGATCCTGTGCGTACTTCACAATGTCTTTTACTTCCTGCTGCGTATAAAATCCTCCATAATGGATGCTGTCATTTGCCGTTCCGGGATGATGGCCAATTATGGTCCCGTTTCTAAATCCACCTACGGATGTAAGCAACGGATATTTTTTTATTTCTATTCTCCATCCCTGGTCTTCCGTTAAATGCCAATGAAAATTATTGAACTTATGATAAGCAAGATAATCAACGTATTTCTTTATTTCCTCTACTCCAAAGAAATGCCTGCCCACATCAAGGTGCATGCCCCGATATTGAAACCGTGGATAGTCTTTGATACTTAGTTGAGGAATTTCAAAGGTATTGTTATCAATGGAATTCTTGTTAGCAGGCAGCAGTTGAAGTAAAGTTTGTATGCTATAAAACAGGGCTTCATTACTTGCACCACGAATATCGATTTTACCGGCGCTAACGGTTAAATTGTACTCATCTTTTTTTCTTTCATCGGGTTTTACTAAACCGAGCGTAATGGCATTCTTTACATTATTATAAGGCGAAATGTTTTTTACGGAAAGACTAAATTCATACAATTTATTCAAATAAAAATTCAACATATCACTATTATGCTTAGCCGCTGCGTTTGCTATAATGATAGTCGATTTGTTCAAACTAAACGTTCCCCCGGCTACTTTTAACTCAACGGGCTTTGGTATGATATTAACTGCCTGTTGCGCTGCCGATGTAAGACCAGTGACCATTAAGGAAAGAAATAAGATTTTTTTCATCAATTATGTTATGAAAGTGTGCGATTACAAGTTTTTGTAACTATTTATTTTAAAACCGGAACAATAATTTTGGAAGAATTTGCTGCATCATGGTATATCCGAATGTTTGCTTTTTGAAAATCGCTGTCATCTGCTTTATAAATATCCATAAATTTTTGCGGATTACGGTCTGCAAGTGGAAACCAACTGCTTTGTATTTGTATCATGATACGATGGCCCTTTAAAAAGGTATGTGCTACATCCGGCAGTTCCCATTTTACCTCCGTTATTTGATTTGGAACAAAGGGTTCTGGTTTTTCAAAACTGTTTCGAAACTTTCCCCTCATAATTTCTCCGCGTACCAGCATTTGGTAACCACCCATTGGATAATTTTTACAATCATTGTTTATGTTATTGTCGTACTTGAAATCATCCGGGAAGACATCAATTAATTTCACAACAAAATCAGCATCGGTGGTTGAAATGGAAGTCATTAAGTCTGCAATCACAGGCCCGGCAAGGGTTACCTCATTTTCTAAAATCCCTGTTTCATAAGTCAGTACATCTGGCCTTCTCGATGCAAAGCGTTGATCATCGTCCATATATTCACGGGTTCTTTTTTCATGAACATCTTCAGTGTAAGGTACCGGGTGAGAGGGGTCGCTCGTGTATTCATCAAACGAATTACTGCTGTCTGCGGTTTGACTATTATTAGTACCGAGGTATAATTTATCGCCGGCACCTAAATACAAATTTTCAGTTTGGATATTTTGTGGTGGCCAGGTGCTAAATTTTTTCCAGTTATTTTCTCCAGTAAAA
This sequence comes from Chitinophagales bacterium, assembly GCA_038258875.1. Classification (GTDB taxonomy): domain Bacteria; phylum Bacteroidota; class Bacteroidia; order Chitinophagales; family Chitinophagaceae; genus Ginsengibacter. The sequence continues at coordinate 10,820 of JBBSPK010000039.1, read as the reverse complement.
AAAATATTTGCATCCGCAATATTGGATACACTTCCTTTATTTAATAAATAGTAATTGAAGAAAGGAATTTCAATACTATCCTGGAAATAAGCGGATGTATTGCTTCCAAATTGTATATTCCCTAAATGTGTTCCGGTACCACTCCATTGGCCATGATACCAGGGCCCCATCACAATTTTACTATCGGTCTGCGGGCTCTGTTTTTCTGTTGCTTTATAACAATTCCACGCACCGAAACAATCTTCAGCATCAAACAGGCCGCCAACCCAAAGCATGGCGGGCTTTACATTATACAACCCAACTCTTGCATTTCTTTCCTGCCACCATGCATCATAGTTAGGATGCTGATACATTTCGTGCCAGAACTTTATGCTGTCGCCAATAAGTTTTGCAAAATTTTTTAATGCACCGGTTTTTAAATAGGCATCATAATTATCATCTGAATTGAATTGAAATCCTTCTCCATAATCCATTGTTGGTTTCGGATGCGGTTTACCAAATGTTGGATAAAATGAAAAACCGTCCATGACAAAAAAGGCGCCCTTGTGATGAAAATCATCGCCAATAAACCAATCGGTAACCGGTGCCTGCGGGCTTACAGCAACTAAGGCAGGATGCCCACTTAACGCAGCTTCTGTAGAATAAAAACCTGGATATGAAGTTCCGAACACGCCCACTTTCCCGCTATTGCCGGGTGCATTTTTTACCAGCCAGTCAACCGTATCATAAGTATCGCTTGCTTCATCTGTTTGTTTGCCTTTTTTGTTTTTTATGAAAGGCCGCACATCCACAAATTCACCTTCACTCATATACCTTCCCCTCACATCCTGTAAAACAAAAATGTATCCTTCCTTCATATATTTCAATACGTATGAGTGCCACAGCGGGATAAATTTGTCTTCACCATACGGTGCACACGAATAGGGAGTACGGGTCATTAATACCGGGTGCTTTACAGTTTGATCTTTGGGATAGTAAATAGAAGTAAACAGTCTTACTCCATCCCGCATCGGAATATATCTTTCAATTTTCGAATAGTTTTCTACGAACCACGCACTGTCGGCATTTTGAGAAAATGATGCCGAAAAAAAAGAAAGAGCAATAAACAAAAATGAAACTTTTTTCATGTCTATATTTTTTTGAATTTTCGATTGTGAGGTGGCTGCAAGTTAAGCATGAGATTTTTATCTGTGTAAAAAATAAGGGAACAAATTGAGATTCTTTTTAAAAAACAAAAGCACTCACACTATCGCATTTTCGTGTATGCACAATTGCTTATTGGGAAAAGTTTATGTATTTTTCTGTAAATCATTCTCTTTACCAAAACAAAAAATCATGATTACAGAAACTTTAAATCACATCAACTGGCTGGCTGTATTGGTTGCAGGAGTATCTTACTTTTTACTCGGGGCGATCTGGTACACCGTGCTGTTTGGAAAAAAATGGCAGTCGTATAATGCTACCCTGATGAAAGATCCCGATGCAAAAAAAGGCGCAGGTATAACAATGATAATTTCTTTTCTGCTGATGGTCGTATGTTCTGCCGGCCTTGCCGTTTTTGCCGAAAGGTTTGGAATTTTCGGAATCATCGGGGGCTTAAAACTAGGGTTGCTTACCGGTTTCTGCTTTGCTGCAACTGCTTTGCATATTTCTTACCTGTACGAAAAAAGGCCTTTAGGCCTGCATTTAATTAACGGTTTATATAACGTGGCGGGTAATGTGCTGGCCGCCATGATTATTTGCAGTTGGAAATAAGTCAGAAGGTACACAAAAGGAAAACTGACGAGCCATGGTTTTTTATTGTTGCTGGACGCAACTTCAAGCATACATCTTCAACTTCCGACTTTTGTAATCTTAAGAATGTTGGTGGGTAGATGTAAGTTTACCGGTGTACTACCTGTATTTACAACAATATCGCCGGTTTTTAAAAAACCTCGTTCTTTTAAGATCCCTATCTGGTCAAAGAAAATGTCATCGAGGCTTTCTTCTTCGTTATAAAAAATAGCACGAACTCCCCAGCTAAGGCTTAGTTGATTGATGAGACTTTCTTCTTTGCTAAAAATATATAAAAGAGACTTGGGCCTGTAGCTGCTTAGCACAAAAGCTGTGTAGCCACTTTGGGTCATTCCTATTAATGCCTCTGCGCTTACATCCTGTGCAAGCTTGCAGGCGCTGTAGCACAAGGCATCACTAAGGAAAGACGGAGAGTGGGACTGCGGCGCCAGTATATCATCACGATTATAATCATACGCATTTTTCTCTACTTCCAATATTATTTTACACATTGTTTCTATCACCAGCGTGGGATGTTGTCCTGTGGCAGTTTCAGCGCTTAGCATCAATGCATCTGCGCCCTCAAGAACCGCATTGGCAACATCTGTAATTTCACTCCTGTTAGGTTTTATGCGATCAATCATGCTTTCCATCATTTGCGTTGCAACAATTACAGGCTTTGCCCGATGCATACATTTGCGAATGATTTCTTTTTGAATCAAGGGTACTTTCTCAACTGGTAACTCTACACCCAAATCGCCACGGGCAATCATAATACCATCGCTTTCGAGAATGATGTCTCTTATATTAGTAATGGCTTCGGGTTTTTCAATTTTAGCAATAACTTTTGCCTTGCTGTTTCTCTCTTTTAAAATATCTTTTAAACCGGTAATGTCTTTTACTTCTCTCACAAATGAAAGTGCAATCCAGTCCACATCCTGGCCAAGTATAAACTCCAAATCGGCCAAATCTTTTTCAGTAAGAGCGGGTAAAGAAATTTTTGTGTCGGGAAGATTAAGCCCTTTTTTCGAAGAAAGAATTCCACCCATCACTACTTCTACTTCCACATCATTGTTGGCTAAAACTTTAGTGACTTTTACTTCAAGCTTACCATCATCGATCATGATAAGATTGCCTGCTACGACATCGTTGTGAAGATTTGGATAACTCACATAAATCTTCTCTCTTGTTCCTATACATTTTGTATTTGTGAAAGTGAGCTTATCGCCGGGATGAATTTCAAGGGCATTGTTTTCAATTTCACCCACTCTTAGCTTCGGGCCCTGTAAGTCTGCAAGTATGGCAACATTATAGGGAAGTGTTTTATTAATCTTACGGATATGCTGAATTATCTCGGCTTTATTTTCGTGTGAGCCGTGAGAAAAATTTAACCTGAAAACATTTACTCCAGCCTTTACCAGTTCTGCCATTGCCTCATAGGTTTCGCAAGACGGTCCAACGGTTGCAACAATCTTGGTACGTTTTATTGAATGCTCCCTCCCTGCTTTCTTATCCATATGACTATGCAAATATTTATTAATGTTCTTCGACATGAGTATGATTTAGTTTATGGTGTAGTATTAAAGCGATGCTGACAGATGAAAAATAAAACGCAGCGTTTGCAACTTCTTTATCTATTAACATGACGGTGTGGTGATAATTTCTAAGCATTCGTTTTGAGAAAAAATATAATATTTACGGGCATTTATGAGGAAAGAATTTTTACAATCTTCATCCAGTCTTCGCCAATTTTTTGCTTTTGCTTCACGGCTTCGTCAAGCGGAATATAATGCATGCGGTTGTTTAAGATTCCCACGAAAACATTAAATCGTCCCTGCATGAGGCATTCAACAGCTGAATATCCCATGCGGCTTGCGATAAGCCTGTCGAAACACGTGGGAGCGCCACCACGTTGAATATGACCAAGTATGCAAACCCTTACTTCCTGGTCGGGCATTCTCTCAGTTATAATTTTTGACAATTCAGTTGCTCCAAATTCTTCGCCTTCTGCAACAACAATCAGGTTCACTAATTTTTTTCTGCCATGCTTTTCTGCAAGAGCTTTAATTACATCTTCAATGTCAGTTCTTCTTTCTGGAATAAGAATATTTTCAGCGCCTGTCGCAATGCCGCTATGTAATGCAATATAACCCGAGTCTCTTCCCATAACCTCAATTATAAAAAGCCTGTCGTGGGCATCAGCTGTATCTCTTACTTTATCTATCGCTTCAACAGCAGTATTAACCGCTGTATCAAAACCGATAGTGAAATCCGTACCTGCTATGTCTTTATCAATAGTGCCGGGCAAACCGATACACGGGATATCAAATTCATTGCTGAAGATTTGTGCGCCCCTGAACGAACCATCGCCACCAATAATTACGAGGCCGTTAATGCCAAATTCTTTTAAATGATGATATGCTTTTTCTCTGCCTTCATACGTAAAAAATTCCTTGCAGCGGGCAGTTTTTAAAATCGTTCCGCCGCGTTGGATAATATTTGCAACACTCTTGCTCTCCATCTTCTGAATGTCTCCGTCGATCATACCTGAGTACCCTCGTAAAATTCCATAAACTTCCATTCCGTTATATATCCCCGTACGAACCACGGCTCTAATTGCTGCGTTCATTCCGGGTGAATCTCCGCCGGATGTAAGCACGCCGATTTTGGTCACTTTTTTTTCCGCCATTTGAAATTACCTGTTAAGATTTAAAGATTTTAATGAAAGCGTCAAAAATACACATTTAGGGTTACTATTGACAAAATGAAATAATTACCAATTTAATTATCTTCATCGGAAAAATATTTATTCATGAAAAAAAATATTTTCTTTTTCATTTTACTTATGACAGCACATACACAGATTTTTGCCCAAATTAAATACCCTGAAACAAAAAAGGTAAACCAGGAAGATAATTACTTCGGAATAAAAGTAAAGGATCCCTACCGCTGGTTGGAAGATGATAACAGTAAAGAAACAAAGCAATGGGTTGAGGCAGAAAATAAAATAACTGATGATTATCTCTCATCTATTCCGTTTCACGATAAGGTAAAGCAGCGCCTTGAACAAATGTGGAATTATGCAAAATACAGTTCGCCTTTTAAAGAAGGTGATTATTACTATTTCTATAAAAACGACGGGCTGCAAAACCAAAGTGTATTGTACAGGCAAAAAGGGTTAAAAGCAACACCAGAAGTATTTATTGATCCCAACACCATGAGTAAAGACGGCACTGCTGCAATAGGAGTGCCTGCCTTCAGCAAAAATAAAAAGTACGCAGTATATCTTGAATCACAGGCGGGGAGCGACTGGCAGCAGGCTCACGTAATAAGTGTAGGCGATAAGAAATTGCTAAACGATAAATTGGATTATATTAAATTCAGCGGAACATCGTGGAAAGGAGATGACGGATTTTATTATAGTCGCTATCCCGTTCCCGATGAAAAAAGTAAGCTCACTAATCAAAATCAAAACCATAAGGTATTTTATCACAAACTGGGAACTCCGCAAAGCGAAGACGCTTTAATTTATGAGGACAATGAACATCCCTTTACAACATCAGGCGCAAGGCTTAGTGAAGATGAGTATTTTTTGTTTCTTACCAAAAGTGAGGGCACGAGTGGTTCCGAACTTTGGGTAAAGGATATGAAAGGCGGTTCAAAGGCAAATGATTTCAAATTACTGATAAAAGGATTTGATACAGAATCCAACTTCATCGATAACGATGGAGATAAGATATTAATACAAACAAACGACAGCGCTCCCAATTACAAGGTGGTTCTTGTTGATCCAAAAAATCCTTCAAAAGAAAAATGGGAAACTATAATACCTGGAAGGAACGAACTATTGGAATCTGTTGGCACTGCCGGCCACAAATTATTTCTAACATATTTGGAGGACGCCGCCAACAGGGTGTACCAAACCAATTACAAAGGAAATCTCGAAAGAGAAATTAAATTACCTGGGATCGGCACTGCCGGTGGATTTGGAGGAAATGCTGATGATACAGATTTTTTTTACAGTTATACGTCGTTTGATAACCCGCAATCAATATTCAGGTATAACATTGCGACAGGCGAAACAGTTCTTTTCAGGGAGAGTGAAGCAAAAATAAATTCCACGAATTACCTGACAGTCCAATCTTTTTTTACGAGTAAAGACGGAACGAAAGTACCCATGTTTATTACTTATAAAAAAGGATTGCAGTTAAACGGAAATAACCCTGTCTTGTTATATGGTTATGGGGGATTCAATATTCCCATGACTCCGGGCTTTTCTATTTCAAATGCTTTTTTTATTGAGCAAGGCGGGGTTTCTGTAATTGTAAATTTGCGTGGCGGAAGTGAGTATGGGGAAGCATGGCATAAAGCCGGAATGCTGGAAAAAAAGCAAAATGTGTTTGATGATTTTATTGCTGCTGCTGAGTTTTTAATAAAAACAAAATATACCAACCCGCAAAAGATTGCCATATGCGGTGGAAGTAATGGCGGTTTACTCGTTGGCGCTGTAATGACGCAAAGGCCGGATCTTTTTAAAGTGGCGATACCCGCAGTTGGTGTTTTGGATATGTTGCGTTATCATAAGTTTACGATAGGGTGGGCATGGGCAACAGAATACGGCAGCAGTGATAAAAAGGAAGATTTTGAAAACCTGTATAAATATTCTCCGCTGCATAATTTGAAACCAGGAATCGTGTACCCGGCAACGTTAGTTACCACCGCAGACCATGATGACAGGGTAGTGCCTGCCCACAGTTTTAAATTTGCCGCAACGCTACAGGCTTATAATGATGGTACCAATCCTACGCTTATTCGCATTGAAACAAAAGCAGGGCATGGTGCCGGCAAACCAACCAATAAAGTAATTGAAGAAGCCGCAGACGTATGGAGCTTCGTAATGTATAATTTAGGAATGGATTTTAAAGAGTGAAGTTTGAATCAGGATTTGCAGGATGAAGTTGATTTATAGGATTAAAATTCCTGCTTCCTGTAATAGGAAAATCTTTTAATCCCTTAATCAGGAAAATTCTAATTCAGACAATAGCGCATTTATTCAATTGAAGTAAATAAAATAAATTTTATAGTCCTTAATAACAACGCATGAAAGACTTGATTGAAACATGGAACATCAATAACCGAATACACATTTATTTGCTTGATGTAGTTAATGAAAGTTCTCTTACCGATATGTCAGCATCCAAAGGAAGAAATGTGGGTGAGCAATTTGCCCATATCCATAACGTAAGGCTTATGTGGGTTAAGGCCGCATCGCCTAATTTGCTTGAAGGGCAAACGAAAATTGAAAAGGGCATTAAGATTACGAAAGAAATGTTATCTGTACAGCTAAACAAAAGTGCTGATGCTATTGAAAAGCTTTTGGACGAAGGTTTTCAAACCGGAAAAATTAAAGGTTTTAAACCAAATCCTTCCGCATTTTTAGGATATCTCATTTCTCATGAAAGCCACCATCGCGGGCAAATTATTTTATCTCTTAAACAGTCGGGCCATCCCATTGATCAAAAAACACAATACGGAATATGGGAGTGGGGAAGCCGGTAAATTGGTTAGAGAATAATCCTGAGCGGTTATTTGCGAATATGACCCGAATTTTATTCAAAGAAATGTTCTTACCAGAATTTAAATAAAGATTCGCTGGTGTAATGTTCAGGTAATTATTTCCTTTATCTTTGGAGTGTATTTCCGTCCTATTTATTGAAACATCTCTTTCTTCCCTTTTACCAAAACCAATTCGATAAAAAACATGATTCCCCGGAAAATAAGTTGCATTTGCATATATTAATTTGCAACAGCATACAACAGCTTGAAACATAACAAAATTAATATATATCACATGAATTCTAAAAGAGCTTTAAAAAAAGCCCACCGTAATTCCGAAATAGAAATCTTAAATAAGAGATATTGTCACATAAGGTCATTAAAAATGTTGAATTATGTTTTAAAGTTAAAGCGATTGCAAACTCCATATAAAAATGTCAGGGGAACGATTCAACAAAATCCTGCATTGCCTTCCCAAAGAATCATAAGACTGAATTTGTATTCATGATTAATTATTTGCACGTCCTATCGTCAATTTTAAAATATGCGCCGCAGAGCAATTAGATTTAAAAGCTATAAAATAAATATTTTCGCATAATCAAATCTTTCCCCACGAATATTCATCTAAACTATTTAATGTTTTGCTTATGAACTCTTCTGAGTTAAAAAAATTACAAGGTCCTTTAAAAGAAACCTATCAAAGTGATCCTGGAAAAGCAATGATTACTTTGAAAGCAAACGGAACAATAGGGCAGGGGATATCGTGCAAGGTTTCAACCGGGAAAGCAATAATTGAAGCGGGTCTTCATCCGGCAACAGGTGGCGACGGATTTCTCGCCTGTTCGGGTGACATGCTGCTTGAAGCGCTGGTTGCCTGCGCCGGAGTTACGTTAAGCGCAGTAGCCACTGCAATAGGAGTGGAAATAACTGGCGGAGATATTAGAGCAGAGGGCGATCTTGACTTTCGCGGAACATTGGGTGTTGTAAAGGATGCACCTGTGGGCTTTATAGCGATTCGACTCTACGTTACATTTACTTCCAATGCAACAAAAGAACAGTTGCAAAGTATTGCCAAACTTACCGAAAGATATTGTGTGGTTTATCAAACGCTTTGCAAAGGAGTGCCGGTTAAAACTTTTTATGATGGTGGGAAATATTCGACTTAATAGTTGTATTGTTTTTTAGAAATGCAATCAGTATTGAAGGAACGGTTAATTCATAGTAACATCAAATTCTTTTTCATCAGGCAAAGAATAATCTTTGATAACATTATATAAAGTATCTCTTTCAACAGGAACCCGTTTTGCCTGTTTAATAAGTGTTACCAGTTCCTGCGTGCTCATTGCAGGAGCTTGTTCTTCGCTTCCTGCCATCGAATAAATTTTTGTTGAATCATCAATTGTCCCATCAATATCATTTACACCAAATGATAGGGAGAGTTGCGCATTTTGCCTGCCAAGCATTGGCCAGTATGCTTTAAGATGTGGAAAGTTATCCATGTAAATCCTGGCAACGGCATACATCTTCATATCTTCAGGAACTGATGATTCGGGCACATCGCTCATGTCGTTATTTTGATTGCGAAATTTTAGCGGAATGAAGGTGTTGAATCCATTGGTTACATCCTGTAAATTTCTTAGCCTGCTCATGTGATTAATGCGATGTCCATAGTTTTCAATATGGCCATACAACATAGTCGCATTAGTATGCATTCCCAGTTTATGCGCCTGTTCATGGATTTTTAACCAACCATCTGCATCAACTTTATCGGCGCTAATCTGCTGCCGTATGCCTTCATCAAATATTTCTGCTCCTCCACCCGGGAGTGATTGCAGCCCGGCATTTTTTAATTTTATCATTCCATCTTCAACAGAAAGTTTTGCTTTCTTAAACATATAGTCGAGCTCGACAGCAGTGAAACCCTTTATATGAAGGCCGGGCCGATGTTGTTTTATTTTACTGATAAGATCACAAAAAAAATCAAGATTCATTTTGGGATGAACACCGCCAACAATATGCACTTCTGTTATAGGTTTATTATCATAACTTTTTACAATATCCATCATTTGATCCATGCTTAATACCCACCCTTCATCCCTGTGTGCATACAACCGTGAGTACGAACAAAATTTGCACGAAAAAACACAAACGTTGGTAGGCTCAATATGAAAATTCCTGTTGAAATAGGTAACGTTTCCGTGTTTTTTTTCTCGTATATAATTAGCAAATGTTGCAGCAATCCCAAGGCTTGCTTTGTCGAAAAGTAATAAACCCTCTTCGTCGCTTATTCTTTCATCGCCAATGATTTTATCAGCAATTTTTTTAAAATATTTTCCTTCATCAAATGAATTTACAAGTGCTGATAATTCATCTTCCTTATTTAGTGTAATCATAAAGCAAAGGTACAATAGCCCCGTGTTTAAAACAAAAGAGGCTGTTACATTGAACAGCCTCTTACAAGTGTATCTTAATTTGTTATTGTTTTACGATTCTTTCAACAACCGTTTTTTCGAGGTATTTCAACTTAACGATATACACTCCTGCCGCAAGCTTGCCCAAATCAACCGTCATTTCTGTAATGCCAGTTCCGTTATAATCTTTAGCCCATACCAGTTGCCCTATCGAGTTATAAACGCCTACGCTTTGCAATGTGGCCGGCACACGGTAGTTACGAATAATAATTGAACTGGTAAAAGGATTTGGATAAATGAGATACCCTTGCGATTTGAGTCTTTTAGGAAGAACCTTGGCATACACATTTATGTTATCGATGTACAAATTATTTTGCTTATTGCTTTTTGCAACAAAGTAAACCTGGAAATTTTTAGTGCCTATAACCGGGTTTAAATAGATATTAATGTTTTTCCATTGGCCTGGATTATTAGGTGTAAAGATGGATCCGTTTGCACGGTTAGGATCATTTATAGTTTGAAGTTCTTCACCCCATTTTTTCCAAATGGTTTTAAAAGTTTGACCGCAGTCCTGCGTTATTTGGACTTCAAGTGTATCGAGCGGCAAATTAGTGCTACCGGGGTATAATATTCCCTGGGCATATGCATAGTCAAAAGAGATAAAGAATGAATCAACAGCGGCGTCATAATTTACAACCGGCGATATAAATTTATCAATTGTGTTGGCGACAGGGTAGTCATAGTTCCTTATTACCATTGAACCCGTACCGGTTCTTGCTGTTGAAGTGGTTCTTTCCCACGTTAATAATCCATCATCATTTTGAATACTCCAGTTATCCGGCGGAAAGAGAGTGTTTTCAAATCCTTCTGTAAGAGGCGCATCAACGATGGGAGATATCGATACAGTTTTTCTTGCTGTGTCGTTTGACGGAGTTTGATCAGCTAAACCATTCGGCTCAGTTGAGAAAACAGTCAAAACATGGTTACCCGAAGAAGATGAAACTGAATTTAGCGTAACATCCTGTGTCTGGCATCTGCCTAAAGCACCTGCATAATCGAATGTACCCACTGTACCGTTAT
>JBBSPK010000038.1:0-21356 GCA_038258875.1 Chitinophagales bacterium | reverse complement strand
CGAATACTTGAGCTTCTGCCAACTACTAATTGAGTGAAAATTGAAGCCCCCTTTTTTCCAGCCTCTTATCATTAAAAAGACCAGCATAGTTTGGACTATGTGCAATTAGTTCCATCTTAATAAATTTTTTATGCAAAATTATAATAAACTTGTGGGTACACAGTAGCTCCCCTTAGGGACTCGGCGAGTTAGCTGCCTTTATACACAAAGCGTAAATATCATTATTTAAACTTGAAACAGAATATGAATACTTCTTATAAAATAAAGGTTTGGATGACCTGGATTAGCTTGTTGCTTCTTTTTGTTCCTATATCAATATGGATTTTATGGATTTGTGTATTTGAGAATAATACTGGTGCTTCTCAATCTGAAAAAGTAAAGCTATTTCATACTTATTTACCTAAGGTGATTGATAATAATATTTCGATTGTTATCTTGATTTCATCTGTTATTGCTTTAGTCTTTGCTTTAATTAGTATGACTAACAAATTGGTAGACTATAAAGCAATCAATTTAATAATCATCATTATTAGTTCATTGATTATTTTGCTGCAATTGTTTTCATTGCTGTAAGCAAACTTCAAACCACGGCTGCCGCGGGGCGGTCTTTTTTTTTGTTGAGGTTATTTGGAGGCTTTGATTTTAGAAATTAAACTATTATTTTAGGATTGAGATTGTATTGATGCAACCCGCCAACTTGCCCACGGGCACGCAGGCACAAAAAACGAAGTTTCAAAGACTGAAGCCCAATTTGAAAACATAGAGCGGGGTACCATATATCTAAAGTGTTTGCAGAAAATGTAGCTGAACCTCTATTACCATTTGTAATATTTACATCCATCATACCCTAAAGCGTATAAACAAAATTTTTCACTTCAAAATTAATTAGCGATGGACAACACAGTTACAAACACGCAGAAATCCCTCTACGAAAGATTAGGGGGAGAATCGGGAGTTAGGAAAATTGCCGATGATGTGCTTGACAAAAATTTAAGCAATTCCCTTATAGCCTACCATTTCCGGGATATTGATATGGACAAGCTCAAACAATCAGTTTTCGAGTTTTTTTCTATGGGGACCGGGGGACCTCATAAATATACAGGCAGGGATATGCGTACTGCACATACCGGCATGAAAATAAATGAAGATGAATGGATAAGTGGTGCCGATGATATGATATCAGCTATGAACGCTAATGGTGTTGGAGAGGCAGAAAAAAACGAAGTTCTGGCTATCTTTGATTCCTTAAAAGGAGAAATTGTTGGGGTTTAGTTTTACTGTAATTTTTTAAAAATGTCTTTGCATTTGTAATGTGCAAGTGTCAAACTATCGCACACCTCACAAAATTCAAAAAAACTATGGCGACAATTCTGATGGGATGCACATTGCCAGGAAAATCATTTTTCAACTTTAAAATATAAGTTATGAAACAAGTCAAAACCAGCATCTATTTTTCTGTATACATTTCAGTTTTATTTTTGATTGCCTGTAACGAATCTTCAACCACTTCAGAAAAAAATGGCGTAGATACAACCACAGTTGCCACAAAAAGTGACACTGCTACTATGCCTGCATACGACCCGGCGATGGAGCCTTTAACAGTAGGAGCAAAGTTTTCTAAAAAACTTGCTGATACATTGAATATAAAAATGTATGAGTTTGTGGTAAAGCCGGGTGATTCCTGGGCACTGCATACCCATCCCGACCATACGGTTTATGTTCTTCAGGGTGGTAAAATGGCATTATTTATTCAGGCAACAGGAAGACAAGACACACTTACTTTTCCCACAGGCATGGCGTTAATAAGTGGTCCACTAACGGATTCCGGTAAAAATATTGGCAATACAACCATGAAGTTGCTTGTACAGGATATTTACAGGCCGCGGGGCAGATAGTCAATTAATTAGTTGGCCCGAACGGATCGTTATAATTATCAATAACATTGGGAGCGGAAATGAAACATGCCCTGCATTCCAGGTTATATTCATCTATACTTATTTGGTACTGTAAAATTTTTATCATCAGCCGAAGGCCCCTTGCCTGGCAAGAGTGACGCATAGCCTGAAGCCAGGCTTTCTTCGCGTTAAACGGTACAAGTCATGCCTTAAACACTAATCAATTTTAATAATCCCATTCTCAAATTTGTAAAGCACAGGAAGCTATACCAAAAACCTTCGCCTCATTCCTGCATTTTCGAGCATTAAGTTAAGCCTAAGGTAATAAGGTTGACAAAAATTGATTTCGGTTTCTACCCGATTGCTATCGGGTAAGATTTTTAAGATAATGCAAACCTTAGCAACAGCGGCGATGAGAAACATTGTAATCTTAGTTCACCTATTACACTAATAATTAGCTTTTGCATTTAAAGTAAACTTTAAAAGTTGATCCTTTGCCTGGAGTACTTTCTAATTCAATTTTGCCATGATTATTTTTCATCATTCTGCTTACAATATATAATCCCATTCCGGTACCTTCTATTTTGGTTTTACTTTTTATTCTTGAGAATTTTTTAAATATCGTTTTGCTATCCTTTTTATCAATGCCTACGCCATTATCTACTATACTAAGCAGCACATAGTCCTTTATCTTTTGTGTTTTAATTAATATTTTTAGAGGCTTATCAGGCTTTTTATATTTGATAGCATTAGTTAAAAGGTTATAAACAATGCTTCTTAAATTCTTTCTTGAAAAAAGTATTTCTGATGTTTTAAATCGGGTGTTAATAGTAACTCCTTTATTATGGATCCGGTCTCTTAATGCAAGTATTACATTTTGGCAAATGTTTTCTATATTCAGCCGTTCATTTTGCATTGAGGTGCCGGTTTCACTTTTAATGTGCTCAGTAAAATCGTCCAGCATTATTTTCATGTTTGTCGCAGCCCGTTTAAGCGTTTCAATTCCTTTTGTAAATTGTTCAGTATTATTACCGGAACTGGCATGTGCCAGTATATCTGCCATTACTACAATAGTTGAAAGCGGTTGCTTTATATCATGAGACACAGCATACATAAAAGTTTCATGGTCGGCATTTAATTTTTCCAGTTCTTTTAAAGTGGCAATGCGATTTGTTATGTCTACAAAAGTAATGATGACTCCATTGGTCCTGTTTTCTTTACGAATAATGTAAGGCAATATATTCATCTGGAACCACCTGTTATCAGTTGTCTGCACCTCCTTTTCAAATGTTTTACAACTCCTTATTACTTCTGTTATATTTTCAATAAGGGTAGGGTATTTAATATTGTCAACCACATCGTGAATGTCCCTGTTAATATCAGCATTAGTAAGACTAAACTGCTTCATTGCGGGTGGCGTAAATTTTCGCAATATAAAATCGGCATCTACAAATAGCTGGGGAATGATGGTGTTGGCAAAGTAATTCTCTAACTCTTCATTTAGCTCGTGCAGTTGTGGCTTTGATGGATTTACTAATGGCTTTGGCATAAATATGGGATTGCGTTTGAAGGTTAGACAAAGTAAAGCCTTTATTGAGATATAGAAACAAACAATCAAATAGCTTCTATTGATTATAATCATCCGAACTAGCGCTTATATAAAAATTGATTCCGGTTTCTACCCGATAGCTATCGGGTAGGGTTTTTAAGCGAATGCAAACGTTAGCAGAAAACTATGGTAAGAGTCAGCAACCTTATTAACTTATTTATCTAACCATATTTATTATTTTACACAGTCATTGCTTTACTTAATGAACTTGCCTGGCGGCACGGGAAATTTTAAGTTTTGTTTTCTGCAATGTATTTGTAATGGTCTCTACCAAATAATTAACGTCAAAAGGCTTTTTTAAAAAACCATCTGTATTTGCCCTTTCGGCTATGATACCAATTTCTGCATTGGCAGAAAAAAGAATAATGGGTATATGATTAGTTTCACTATTATTTTTCATGAGGTTAATTGCGTTTTCGCCCCCTATAGTGGGTATCCAGAGATCCATTAAAATAATATCCGGCATTACCTTGCTGATGTCTTGTATTATATTATCACAGAACAACCTGGTTTCTACTTTATATTTATTTTTCTCCAAAATTATTTTGCATACCATCAATATTGCCGGGTCATCATCGTAAATTAATATACATTTCTTCATTGTGTTACCGGGATTGTAAAATAAAAGGTGCTTCCCTTGCCAGGTACGCTTTGAGCCCATAATTTCCCGCTGTGACGCTGAATAATTTCATAAGAAATAAATAAACCTATGCCCAGGCCCTGGAAATGAACAGCCCGTTGCTCTTCACGATAATACCGCTCGAATATTTTTTCGAGACTCTCCTTACGAATTCCGATACCTGTATCTTTCACTGCAACTGTTATTACTCCGTTTTTTTGCCCGATATCTACAAGCACCTTTTTTGATTTAGGAGAATATTTAACGGCGTTGCTCAATAAATTTATAGCTACCTGCTTTATTCTCTCTTTATCTCCTTTTACAGGTTCTTTTATTTCCCCGGTGATTAATATTTGATGATCTGGCGATAAACATTGAACAGATTCTACCGCATCACTAATCATGGTGTTAAAGTCGAAAGAGGTGACATTAAGCTCAAGTTTTCCATTTTGTATTTTACTTACATCCATTAATTCCCCGATAAGGTCATCAAGCCTCTCAATGGATGCCCCTGCCTTTTGTGCAAAATTCAAATCTTTATCATTAGTCTTTTTCATATCCATTTCCAATAACTGGATGTAGGCTTTTGCAGTTGTAAGCGGGGTTTTAAGTTCATGGCTCGCGATTGCAATAAATTCATCTTTTGCCTGTTCCTTTGTTTTCTGATCATGAATATCAACAGCAGCGCGAACCCATGAAGTAACCTTACCTTCATCATCTAGTATGGCTATCGCCCGGCTTAAATGCCAGCGATACATACCATCACTTTTTCTTTTGAATAATATCTCCATACTAAAATCCTCACCGGTCTCTATAGAATGGTCCCACGTTTTTTTTACTTCTTGTAAGTTTTCAGGTTTTATTATCTTTTCCCACCCCCAGGTGATGGCCTCGTCGAAGGTCATTCCTGAATAATCCAGGAAAAACTGGTTAAAGTAAGTTACTGATCCATCACGAGATGCAGTTGAGGTTATTTGCGGAATTTTCCCGAGGATTATTTTAAGATTATCCGAATTCCTTTTCTCTAATTTTTCAACTTCTCTTCTTGAAGTAATATCATTATAAGCAAGCAGTATCAGGTTTTGGTCATTTTCATTTTGTATCGGCTGGGCGTTAAAACAAATCGAGCGCATTCCGGCCAGGGGAAAGTTATAAGCAACTTCCCACTCAATAAACTTTTCATCTTTATTTTGAATTCTGAAAAGTTGGCTTCGCAGGCCCGGTATATTCCACCCGTTGTTTTGCAAGTCAAATAAAACCTTTCCCAATGTTTCTTCTTCGGTAAGCTGGAAATCTTTATAAAAAGATTTATTGGCGCTTTTTATTTTGAAATCATGGTTGACTACCAACAAAGGCTCATGTATAGTGGAAACTATTGCCTCAGCATATAACCTTGCCTGGTTAAACTGTTCATTGCGTTCAAACAATTCCTGGTTTACCGTTATCAATTCTTCATTGGTGCTTTCTAATTCTTCTTTACTCGTTTCGAGTTCTTCGTTCAGGCTTTGTAATTCTTCGCTGCCACTAAGCAATTCCTCATTGGCGCTTTGCAATTCTTCGTTCGCGACCTCCTGTTCTTCCGAAATGCTTCGCATATCTTCATGTGCCTGCAAAAGATCTTTTGCTAATTGCTTATTGCGGGTATTTTCGGGACTTTCTTTTAATAATAATGACTTCGATGTCTTATTACCGGTTTTATTTACTGCCGGGGAACTATTTTTAAAAAGTATTAAGAAGTGCGGTTCAACGGCATCAAGCAATGGGATTACTTCAATAGCAACTATTGTTTTTCCATTATTAACAGCTATGTTTTCTTTGATAAAAGTTTCTTTCGTTGTTTTTGATTTTTGCAAAGCATTCCGAAGCTCAAACGACAAACCATTACGTGCCATTTTAAGTACGTTTAAACTTGCTTTGCCTGGCGAAGGCTCCAGGAAATCGCCTGTTGATCCCCGGAATTGTACAATGTCAAACTGGGCATTTACAATTACACCCGGAGGAGTGTATTTTGACAATAAAATATCATCTGCATCTTTTTGAACATCATCCCTCTTTCTTTCGGGAATGCGTAATGCATAATCTTTGTCCCTGAGCGTTTCTTCACGGCGTTCAGATGCGACATTCATAAATTTTCCCGGGAAAGATTTCCTGGTGAATATTTTATCCTTCTTTCCAACGGGAAGAAAATATTCAGAAGAATAACCGGTAGTTTCTGATTTTCCCAGCCATAAATATCCTTTTGGATTAAGCGCATAATCAAAAACCGTAAACGCCTTTTTTTGTAAAAAAGGTTCCAGGTAAATAAGCACATTGCGGCAACTGATTAAATCTATTTTTGCAAATGGAGGATCTTTTAAAAAATTATGCGTCGCAAACACACACATATCTCTTATTACTTTTTTTACCTGGTAACTTCCATTTGTCTTTGTAAAAAACTCGCGGATCCTTTCCTCAGATACTCCTTCCATTTCGCCTTTATTATAAATGCATAATCTTGCTTTTGCAATAGACTTTTCTGAAATATCAGTGGCAAATATCTGTATCCTGACGGTGGAAATTTTATCACTTAAATATTCATAAATGCACATGGCAATAGAATAAGCTTCTTTACCTACTGAACAGCCGGCTACCCAGATGCGTAAAGGATTAAATGATGTCTTATTTTCAAGTAATTCCGGTAATACTCTCTTGCATATATTCTCAAAAATCTTTGGGTCGCGAAAGAAAGAGGTAACCGGTATCAGGATGTCCTGGAATAAAGTATCCTGCTCAGGCTTGCTTTGTTTCACCAGCAACAGGTAGTCAGCAATTTTTTCGAGCTTGCAAATTATCATGCGACGAAGAATACGCCTGCGTATGGTTGACTGTTTATAATAAGTAAAATCGACACCATAGGCCAGGCGTAACAATGAAAAGATCTGCTTAAAACTTTCTTCCTCCGTAAGTTTTACCGGCATAGCATCCTCCTCAGAAGGCAGTATCTTAAAAGTGCTGTTTAGCTGCATCAACTGCTTTGGCATATTTTCAGGAGAAAGTATAAAATCGACCACACCTGCTTTAATGGCGTTTTGTGGCATGCTATCATAAGCAGCGCTATCCAGATCTTCAGCAAAGGTTATCCCCCCATGATCTTTAATATTTTTGAGGCCCAATGTACCATCAGTACCATTACCTGATAATACAATGCCTATTGCATCGCTTTGATGCACTTCTGCCAGCGAGGTAAAGAAAATATCAATAGGCATATTTTTTTTATCCTTGGAAGGCCTCGGGCTCAGTTGCAGTATTCCGTCGGTTGCCACCAGCATTTTATTGGAAGGAATAACATACACGTGATCCGGTTCTACTTTCACGTTGTCACTTATTTCACTAACGGGAATACGGGTTTCTCTTTGTAAAATTTCAGGTAAAGCACTGTTATGATCGGGATGTAAATGCTGCACTAATATGTAGGCTATTCCCGAGTTTTCGGGTATTGCTTTTACCATTTTTTTAAAAGCTTCTAACCCTCCGGCAGATGCACCTACTCCCACAACCGGGAAAAGATTTTTTGACAGGATTTTCGATTTATTTTTATTTAATTTGACCAAGTGCTGTTTTTCAATAATCCAGGTTAATTTAATATGGTGTCAATGGAGAGCGACGTAAAAAGTGCGGGTGTGCTTCATAACACCAGGTAGACTAGTAACGGCCTTTCTGCTGCAGAGTAAGGTAACCTTTAAATAACCTAATATCACATATTTGTTAAGCTAATGTATTAGATTTAGAAATTTGTTAAACCCCGCCAGGCAATGTCATTTAGTAAAGGATAAGGTAATAAAATTGACAAAAATTGATTCCGGTTTCTACCCGATAGCTATCGGGTAGGGTTTTTAAGCGAATGCAAACCTTAGCAGAAAAATTATGGTAAGAGTCACCAACCTTATTACCTTATTTATCTAACCATATTTATTATTTTACGCAGTCATTTGCTCAACTTAATGAACTTGCCTGGCGGCACGGGAAATTTTAAGTTTTGTTTTCTGCAATGTATTTGTAATGGTTTCTACCAAATAATTAACGTCAAAAGGCTTCTTTAAAAAACCATCTGTATTTGCCCTTTCGGCTATGGTACCAATTTCTGAATTGGCAGAAAAAAGAATAATGGGTATGTGGGTGGTTTCACTATTATTTTTCAGAAGGTTAATTGCCTTTTCTCCTCCTATATTAGGTATCCAGAGATCCATTAAAATAATATCCGGCTTTACCTCGCCGATGTCTTGTAGTATATTATCGCAGACCAACCTGGTTTCTACGTTATAATTATTTTTCTCCAAAATTATTTTGGATACCATCAATATTCCAGGGTCGTCATCGTAAATTAATATACATTTTTTCATTGTGGTACCGGAATTGTAAAATAAAATGTGCTTCCCTTGCCTGGTACGCTTTGAACCCATATTTTCCCGCTATGACGCTGAATAATTTCGTGAGAAATAAATAAACCTATGCCCAGGCCCTGGAAATGAACAGCCCGTTGCTCTTCACGATAATACCGCTCGAATATCCTTTCGAGACTCTGCCTGCGAAGTCCAATCCCTGTATCTTTCACTGAAACTTTTATTACTCCTTTTTTTTGCCCGATATGCATAAGCACCTTCTTTGATTTAGGGGAATATTTAACAGCGTTGGCTAATAAATTTATAGCTACCTGCTTTAATCTCTCCTTATCTCCTTTTACAGGTTCTTTTATTTCGCCGGAGAATAATATTTTATGGTCCGGCGATACACGTTGAATAGATTCCACAGCATCGCTAATCATTGCGTTAAAGTCAAAGGAGGTTACATTCAGCTCAAGTTGTCCATTTTGTATTTTACTTACATCCAATAATTCCCCGATAAGGTCATCAAGCCTCTTGATGGATGCCCCTGCCTTTTGTGCAAAAATCAAATCTTTATCATCGGTCTGTTGCAAATCCATTTCCAATAACTGGATGTAGGCCTTTGCTGTTGTAAGCGGGGTTTTTAGTTCATGGCTCGCAATAGCTATAAATTCATCCTTTGCCTGTTCTTTTGTTTTTTGATCATGAATATCTGTTGCAAAGCCTACCCATGAAGTAATAATACCTTCGTTATTTCGTATGGGGGATGCACGGCGTAAATGCCAGCGATACATATTATCGCTTTTCCTTTTCAATTGTATTTCCATATTAAAATCTTCACCTGTTGCTATTGCAAAGCCCCACGATTTTTTGTATTCATCAAGCATTTCAGGCTTTACCAGCGGTTCCCACCCTTGTTTCAAAGCATCAGCCAAAATAATTCCTGAATAGTCAAGAAAAAACCGATTGAAGTAGGTGGGTGACCCATCTGCCGATGAAGTTGAGGCGATCTGCGGCATATTTTCCAGTATTTTTTTCAGGTCTCTCCATTTCTCAACTTTTTCTATTTCTTTTTTTAAAGTAATATCGTCAAAGGCAAGCAGTATCATATTTCCCCCATTTTCTTTTTGAATAGGCTGTGCTTTAAAACTAATGGTACGCTCACCGGCAGTAGGGAATGTATAAGTAATTTCCCACTCAAGAAACTTTTCATTACCCTTTTGAATTCTTAAGAGATGGCTGCGCAACTCAGGTATATTCCATTGGTTATCTTGCAGATCAAACAATATTTTTCCTATTGCTTCTTCTTCTTTTATAGAAAAGTCTTTATAAAAAGATTTGTTTGCGCTTATTATTTTAAAATTCTCGCTAAGAACCAACATCGGCTCATGTATTGTAGAAACAATAGCTTCAGCATACAACCTGGCCTGGTTGAACTGCTCATTTCGGTCAAACAATTCCTGGTTCACAGTAATCAATTCTTCATTGGTGCTTTGCAACTCTTCTTTACCCGTCTCAAGTTCTTCATTCAGGCTTTGCAATTCCTCACTGCCACTCAGCAATTCTTCATTGGCGCTTTGCAGTTCTTCATTGGCGGATTCCTGGTCTCCGCTAATGCTTTGCATATCTTCACGCACTTGTGAAAGCTCTTTTTCTAATTGCTCATTGCGTATATCTTTTGGGTCTTTTAAATTTCCGGTGCCTGATTTCCTGGCTTGCCCTGATACCTGATACCCTTTTTCCAATACCTGAATACTATCTCTAAAAAGAATTAAGTAGTGCAGTTCAATTGTATTTTTCAAAGGTATTACCTCTATGGTAACTAATCTTTTTCCTTTATTAATTGGTATGCCCTTTTTAATAAAAGGCTCATTGGTCTTTTTTGATTTTTGCAATGCATTGCGAAGTTCAAAGGACAGGCCTTCACGGGCCATTTTCAACACATTCAAACTTGCTATACCAGGTGAAGGCTCAAGAAAATCACCCGTTGATCCCCGGAATTGTACAATGTCCAGTTGTTCATTCACCACTACACCTGCAGGTGTATATTTTGATAGTAAAATATCATCTGCGTTTTTCTTAAAATCATCTCTCTTTCTTTCGTCGCTCCGTAATCCATAATCTTTGTCTTTGAGCGCTCCTTCCTGGTGTTCAGTAGCAATGTTCATAAATCTTCCCGGAACCGATTTCCTTACATATAACTTTTCCTTCTTTAAAAAAGGAAGAAAAAGTTCTGAAGTGCTTCCGACAGTTTCCGATTCTCCCAACAACAAATATCCTTTATCTTTTAGTGCATAATGAAAAGACGCAAACGCTTTTTTTTGCAAAAAAGGTTCCATGTAAATAAGTGTATTACGGCAACTGATGAAATTCATTTTTGCAAACGGGGGATCTTTTAAAAAATTATGGCATGCAAACACGCACATATCTCTTATAATTTTTTTCAACTGATAACTGCCATCCGTTTTAATAAAAAATTGTTGCAGCCGCTGTTCCGAAACACTTTCCATTTCTCTTTTAAGATATAGGCCAGCTCTTGCTTTTGCAATTGATTTTTCTGAAATATCGGTTGCGAAGATCTGTATCTTGATTGTGGAAATTTTATCGCTTAGGTATTCATGCAGGCACATGCCCAAAGAATACGCTTCTTCCCCGGTGGAGCAACCCGCTATCCAGATGCGTAAAGGATTAACTGCTGATTTATTTTTAATAAGTTCCGGGAATATTCTCTTGCATACATTTTCAAAAATTTTGGGGTTACGGAAAAAGGCCGTAACTGGTATCAGCAGATCCTGAAATAAAATATCCTGCTCAGGCTTGTTTTGTTTAAGATAATTCAGGTAATCAACAATTTTGCCCAGTTTAAGTATTGCCATGCGGCGAAGAATGCGCCTTTGGATAGTTGTTTGTTTATAATGTGTAAAATCAACTCCACTGCTATTACGAATAACCGTAAGTACCTGTCTGAAACTCAACTCTTCCATTACTTCTTTTGGAACAGGCTGGCCATCTGAGGGAAGTATATTAAAAGTACGCTTTAGCTCTATCAATTGCTTTGGCATCTTTTCCGGGGCAAGGATAAAATCGACCACATCTGCGCTAATAGCGCTTTCCGGCATGGCATCGTATGCAGCACTTTCAGGATCCTGGGCAAAAGTTATGCCGCCCTGACCTTTAATATTTTTCAATCCCAATGTACCATCTGCGCCCGTGCCGGATAATACAACACCTATAGCATGGCTCTGGTGAACTTCTGCAAGCGACGAAAAGAAAATATCAATAGGCATATTTTTCTGATCTTTTGGTGGCCTCGAGCTTAGTTTCAGACTGCCGTTTGTTGCCTCCAGCATTTTATTTGCGGGAATAACGTAAATATGATTGGATTTTACCTTCACATTATTAGTTATTTCATAAACAGGAATATTCGTTTCCCTTTGCAAAATTTCTGGTAAAGAACTAATATGTTCGGGATGTAAATGCTGTACTAATATGTAGGCCATCCCTGAGTTTTCGGGAATTGCTTTTATTAGTTTCTTAAAAGCTTCCAGGCCGCCTGCTGATGCACCAATGCCTACAACCGGGAAAAGATTTTTTGACAGGATTTTCGATTTATTTTTATTTGATTTGACCACTCGTTATTTTTCAATAATCCGGGTTAATTTAATATTATATCAGGGAGAGCTACGTAAAACGTGCGGGTGTGTTTAATGACATCAGGTAGACCGTAGCGCCTTCCCGGAACACAGTAAGGTAGCATTTAAATAAATTAATATCAAATATTTGTTAAGTAAATATATTAAAGGAAAGCTAACTGAATCTTATATAATTCCAGGGCATTTAATAATCCTGTACCTGTTTTAAGGGCAGTTACGTTTTACGGTTAAACGAAAAAAAGGAGGGGCTGATAAAAATCGACCCCTGCGTTTAAATCCAATATCCTATGAAAAACCAATTCAAATTAATCTAATAACATGCCAACTAATTTTCCCGTATAAACCGGGCATACTCTAATAATAAATCTCATCGGGTTGCTCAATATGGGAATTTGAGGGAGGGCAGGGGAGAATGTCTGAATCAGGATTTGGAGGATGATTTGATGTGCATGATTAAATATTGGGATGTCGGGCTACATATTAAATTAAATATAACTTCTTCAGTAAACCAACATTTACGTTCACCGGAAGGCAGATCATTCGTTTCGTCGCATTGTTTTCCCTTCTCGTCTCATTTTATTAAATACCCAACAGGTAGCCTATACTTTCGCACCATAAAATTTATGTATGAAAAAGTTACTCATCATTACAGGTATTATCATTGCTTCATTTCAATTGCGGGCGCAAGTGCCGGCAGCAAGCGTGTTTCAAGGTAAACCGGGTATGCCTGCTCCCGCTATTGGCCACATATATGGAAAATTAATAGATAGTGATGGCAAACCTGTAAGTAATGCTACCGTTTTACTGATTGGAGATAAATTCGATACCGCAACAAAAAAAATGAAAGAAGTTTTAATAAAAGGAGGCGTTACTGAATCGAACGGAGAATTCTCTTACGAAGAGTTACCCACTTCCAGTTCAATAAAAGTAAAAATAAGCGCTACAGGTTTTAGGGCGGTAACACAAGACGTTTCATTTGAGAAAAATGCAAACGGGGGCGCTCCGGCAACCTCAAAGGATTTGGGAAATATTACACTTACTACAGATGCCAAAGTTTTAAACACGATAACTATTACTGCTAATACGGGTCAGCTAAAAATGGACATTGATAAAAAAACTTTTAGTGTCGATAAAAATATTGTAAGCGCTGGCGGCACTGCGCTGGATGTAATGAAGAATGTTCCCTCGGTGCAGGTGGATATTGATGGTAATGTAAAATTGAGGAATGCAACTCCACAAATATTTATTGAAGGAAGGCCTACGACACTTTCGCTCGACCAGATACCGGCTGATAACATTGAAAGCGTTGAAGTAATTACTAATCCCTCGGCAAAGTATGATGCATCCGGTGGCAATGCAGGAATATTAAATATTGTTTTAAAGAAAAACAGGAAGACAGGATATAACGGAAACCTGAGGGCAGGCATTGATAAAAGAGGCGGCCTCAATGGCGGCGGCGATTTTAGTATGCGCCAGGGAAAAGTAAATGTAAGTGCCAGCGGTATGATAAATCAAAATAAAGGAAGAAGCACCGGCACAACCGATCAATTGAATTTAATTGAAACTCCCAATACTTCCATCCAACAGGAAAATGCGACAAGGAACAATGGTGGCTTTGCATTTGGCAAACTAGGGCTTGATTATTTCATAACCAACCGCACCACGCTTTCTTTAAACTGGATAAAAGTGCATGGCAATTTTAATTCTACTGATGTAATTAATTCAAATATTACAGCAGGTTCAACCATAAAATTTGCTGACAGAAATGCCACCAGCAACCGCACCTTTAATGCCAATGGAGTTCAGGTTGGCATGAAGCATATTTTTCCTAAGGCAGGAGAAGAACTTACCGTAGACGGAAATTATTTTTCGGGAAAAAGCAGTGGCAACGCTTTGTATGTAAGTGACTCTTTGAATAATAATCATGCTCTTTACGCTACAGAGCGGCAACAACAAATAAGCTTTGGCAATGTAAAATTTTTTACGGCTCAAACTGATTATGTAAAACCTCTTAAAGGTTCGGCAAAAATTGAAGCAGGCCTGCGGGTATCTGTTCAAAAGTTATTAAATAATAATGACACCTATAATCAAAATGACAGTACAAGTATATTTGAGAAATTAGCATCAGCAGGAAGCAATTACAGCAATACGAATAATGTATATGCGGCTTACACTACTTTCACCAACAGTATCAAAAACTTTGGCTACCAGGTTGGGTTACGTGCAGAAAGCTCATCTTATACCGGTGAGTTGTTAAACAAAGCACAGGCGTTTTCTAACAGCTACCCGCTGAGCTTGTTCCCGTCAGTTTTCCTTAGCCAGAAACTAAATAAAGATCAACAACTACAGCTCAATTATTCACGCAGGATTAACCGGCCGAATTTCTTCCAGTTGATTCCCTTTACTGATCGTACCGATCCATTGAATATTACAAGAGGTAACCCCGATTTGGTACCCGAGTTTACCAATTCACTCGAAGCTTCTTATAGTAAAAATTTTAAGAAAGGTAATAACCTGCTGGCTTCAGTTTATTATAAATCAACCAATAATTTAATTACCCGTTACCAGCAAAGAGAATATGATGATGTATTGGCAAAAGAAATTTTAATCAATAGTTATGTGAATGCCAGCTCAAGTTATTCAATAGGCTCAGAAATAACCTCGGTGAATAATATTACCAAGTGGTGGGATGTAACAACCAATATAAACGTCTACAATTCTAAAATAAATACCGGCAGTTCAACATCAACTCAACAGGGCGCTTTGTGGAGCTGGTTTGGAAAGGTTAATAATAATTTCAAGTTGCCTTCAAATTTTAAAATACAGTTGTCGGCTAACTATCAATCGAAAACAAACCTGCCTGTAAACAGCGGCGGCAGGGGCCCAGGTGGCGGTCCGGGATTTGGAGAAACACAAAGCGCTTCACAGGGATACATCAAACCTTTCTATGCAGTTGATATTGCAATACAAAAAAGTTTCCTGAAAAATAATGCGCTTTCAGCAACACTTAGCTTCAGCGATATTTTCAGAACGAGGAAGCAGGAGCAATATTCACGAAGTGATTATTTTATACAGGATGTAAGCCGCCTGCGTGACCCGCAAATGATTCGCTTAATCCTGGCTTATAAATTTGGCAAAATAGATATGTCTCTTTTCAAGCGAAAAAATATGAAGGCTGAGGGCGAAGGAACACAAGGGGCAATGCAGGGAATGGGTAATTAGTTTTTAAAGATTATATAAACAAATTTAAATTCGTTTACCCCGGCCGTTAGGCCGGGGTTTGGCGACAGGTTTTAAATAAATTACCTTACCTGTACGATTGATCTTAATTAATTTGATATGAAATTATCCTGGAGCAAAAACAAATGGATTATAGTTTTAATACATCTCCTTTGCTGGATTTTACTGTTTTCATTACCCTACCTGCTCCGACCATCCAACAATGAAAATCATGGCCCAAAAATGGCGCATGATGTGGGGTATGATTATCATTATATTATTAATTGCTTAACATGGGTTGGCTTGTTTTATTTAAATGCCTACTTCCTGATACCCCGATACGTTAGCAGGAGAAAATACAGGGAGTATTTTTTTTCACTTCTTATAGTGATCGCTTTCTGCAGTTTTCTGAATTATATTTCATTCAAACTTTTTGTGCCCGAAAAAATATTTCAGCCAAACGGGCTTATTCTTTTTTACATTTTTCCTGCCATTTTTTTCCTTGCCATAAGTTCGGCTTATAAAATGTTTATTGACAGGGCAACGCTGGACCGGCTGGCAAAGGAGCGTGAAACAGAAAATTTAAAAACTGAATTATCTTTTCTGCGGTCACAGATAAGCCCGCATTTCATGTTTAACGTGCTCAATAATATGGTGGCCCTGGCCCGTAAAAAATCTGATCTCCTGGAGCCTTCTCTTATTAAATTATCATCCTTGCTGCGGTATATGTTATATGAAACTGACGAAGAAAAAGTTCCTTTACAAAAAGAAATCGAGTACCTGCAAAGCTATATTGATTTGCAGCAGCAACGCTTTGGAAAAAATGTTACCATAAATCTTTCGGTGCAGCAACCGGCTAATAATTATTTCCTGGAGCCGATGCTGCTGATACCTTTCGTCGAAAATGCTTTTAAGCACGGAACAGGGATGATTACGGATGCATTCATTGACATAAAATTCGGCGTAAACGATGGAGTGCTCTATTTTACCGTTTCTAATAAATTTAATGATGAAACAGCAGAGATAAAAGATAAAACATCCGGCATCGGGTTGAATAATGTTTCGCGACGCTTAAATCTTTTATACCACAACAACCATACATTACTAATTACTAAAAAAGCAGCACTTTTTGTAGTTTCCCTTCACATAAATTTGCATTAATGTTACGTTGCGTTGCTATAGATGATGAACCACTTGCGCTGGAATTACTGGAAGATAATATCAGCAAAGTATCCTACCTGCATCTTGTAGCCTCATTCGATAATCCGCTTAATGCCATTAAACTTTTGCAGGAGGAAACGGTTGATCTTATTTTTCTTGACATTCAAATGCCGGGGCTAACGGGTCTGCAATTCATTCAAAGCTTACAGCATAAACCCATGTTTATTTTGATTACTGCCTACGAAAAATATGCATTGGAAGGCTTCAACTTAAACGTAACAGATTACCTCGTGAAGCCTGTATCGCTTGATCGGTTTATACAGGCCTGTGGTAAAGCATGGGAATTGCACCAGTTAAAAATTAATAAAAAGGAAACTCTTAAAACCGAAGAAGAAAAATATTTTTTTATCAATGTAGATTATAGCCTGGTAAAAGTGGACTTCGATGATATTATGTTCATGGAGGGATTAAAGGATTATATAAAAATACATTTGAAAAGTTCTTCGAAGCCTTTAGTTACCCGCATGAGTATGAAGACAATGGAAGAGCAATTACCACCGGCTAAATTTTTGCGTGTACAGAAATCATATATTATTTCGGTAGAGCATATTACTGCTATACGTAAGAACAGTGTATTTATTGGTTCAGAGGAAATACCGATTGGAGACAGTTACAAGGATTCGGTTAATGTATTAATAAAAAGAGGAAAAGAAAATATAGAGTAGGATGATTTATCCTGTTTGGTGTAACCAGGTTTTTATTGCTTTCATTGTTGAAGCATTTGCTATAAGAGTTACTGATTGCTAAAACCATTTTGACAATTGATTGCTAGCGGGATTTATTTAGAAATTTGTAGGAAAATAATTTTATTAAAACACTTGTTGTCATTATTAATATCATACATTAAAAATCATGAAAATATTTCCCTGCCTACTTTGCCTGTTTATAGCACCGCAAATAATATTTGCACAAAAATGGAGTGAAACAAATAATGGAAATATTATAACGGTCACCAATATTGGCGGGCAGACTTTAGGCTATACAGATACTTCAGGTGTAAAAATTTTGAGCGCAGATGGTTTTGCGTTTAAAGACCTTAACAAAAATGGAAGGCTTGATAAATATGAAGACTGGCGCCTTCCTGTTGATGAACGGGCAAAAGACCTTGCTTCAAAAATGTCAATAGAGCAGATCGCAGGTTTAATGTTATATAGCAGGCACCAGCCAATACCGGCTCCGCCGGGAGGTTTTTTTGCCAGCACTTATAGCGGGAAAGTTTTTTCAGAAAGTGGTGCTAAACCATCGGACCTCACTGACCAGCAAAAAGATTTTCTTACAAAGGATAATGTACGTCATGTGCTCATAACATCTGTACAAGGGGCGGAAGTAGCTGCCCAATGGAATAACAATGTGCAGGCCCTTGCCGAAAGCCTCGGGATGGGTATACCCGCTAACAATAGTTCTGACCCACGCAACGGAACGGTCGCCAGTGCTGAGTTTAATGCCGGGGCCGGCGGCTCAATTTGGCCCGGTTCACTAGGCCTGGCAGCAACATTTGATCCTGCCGTGGTAGAAGAATTTGGTCACATCGCCTCACTTGAATACAGGGCATTAGGCATTACTACTGCGCTTTCTCCGCAGGTTGATATCGCCTCTGATCCAAGATGGAATCGCGTTAGCGGAACATTTGGGGAAGATCCTGCACTTTCCACTGATATGGCAAGAGCTTATATCGATGGCTTTCAAACATCAACAGGCGATAAAGAAATACATAACGGGTGGGGGTATGGCAGTGTGAATGCAATGGTAAAACATTGGCCGGGAGGAGGCTCGGGAGAAAGTGGGAGAGATGCACATTATGGTTTTGGAAAATATGCCGTGTATCCGGGGAATAATTTCCAGCAGGGACTCATTCCATTTACGCAAGGCGCTTTTAAATTGAAAGGAAAAACCGCCACAGTCGCAGCTGTGATGCCTTATTATACTATTTCTTTCAACCAGGATATAAAAAATCATGAGAATGTAGCCAATAATTATAATTCCTACATCATTAATGATCTGATTCGCAAAAAATATAAGTTTGACGGTGTTGTATGTACTGACTGGCTGGTGACGGGTGATGAAACTGCTATTGACGTTTTCATCTCCGGAAAATCATGGGGAGTTGAAAAACTATCAATTCCTGAAAGACATTACAAAATACTAATGGCAGGCGTTGACCAGTTTGGCGGCAATAATGATGTGGTTCCCGTAATTGAAGCTTTTACCATGGGGGTGAAAGAACATGGAGAAGCGTTTATGCGTGCCAGTTTTGAACAATCTGCTGTACGGTTGTTAAGGAATATTTTCAGGGTCGGTTTATTTGAAAACCCTTACTTGGATCCCGAAAAATCCAAGAGCATAGTGGGCAAGGCCGAATTTATGCAAGCCGGTTACAATGCTCAATTAAAGTCAATAGTCATGCTAAAGAACAAGGCAAATGTGCTTCCGCTGCAAAAAAACAAAACAGTGTATGTTCCTAAAAAGTTTACACCGGCTGGCAAAAACTTTTTAGGGATGGAAACACCTGAAAAGCTGGAGTACCCGGTGAATATGGATGTTGTAAAACAACATTTCAACGTTACCGACAACCCGGATGAAGCAGATTATGCGCTCGTTTTTATTAATAGTCCAAACAGTGGTGGTGGCTATAGTAGTGCTGATGCAAAGTCTGGCGGAAATGGATACATCCCCATCAGTTTACAATATGGTGAATACAAAGCGACCCAGGCAAGAGATAAAAGTATTGCCGGTGGCGACCCATTGGAAAGCTTTACCAATCGCAGTTACAAAGGCAAAACTGCAAAGGCTGTTAACATTACAGATCTTGCTATGGTTACGGATACATATACAAAAATGAGAGGCAAGCCGGTAATTGTGTCCATCAATATGAGCAATCCCATGGTATTCTCTGAATTTGAAAAAGATGCCAATGCTATCCTTGTAAATTTTGGTGTGCAGGACCAGGCACTACTTGATATAATGACAGGCAAGAGTGAGCCATCTGCGCTGCTTCCTTTGCAAATGCCGGCAGATATGAATACGGTTGAAAAACAATTTGAAGATGTGCCCCACGATATGAAAGTTTATACCGATGAAGATGGTAACCATTACGATTTTGGATTTGGGTTAAACTGGAAAGGAATAATTAAAGATGCAAGAACAGCAAAATATAAAAAGTAAATATTTTTGGCTTACCTGTAACGTTAGGATTGTTTCATATTAATTTCGCTAAAACTAAAAATTTAAAAATCATGTATAACAGGAGAAAATTCTTAAAAAATACCGGCGTCATTTCCCTTGCGGGCATGCTGGTTTCCAAAGCCTCTCTGGCTTCAATGTTTAACGGTGAAGAGCATCATCCGGTCGGGCTGCAGTTATATACTTTCTTCAATATAATTGATGATGATGTAAAAGGTACTTTGCAAAAAATTGCAGATATCGGTTATAAAGAAATAGAATCTGCTTTTAGTAAAAAAGGCGGCTACTATGGAATGGCGCCAAAAGAGTTTGCTGCTTATATTAACAGTATTGGAATGTCCTGGAAATCGCATCATGTATTAGGCGCTCCCTTTAAAATGCCCCCCGGAGCAAAGATGCCAACAGGTCCGGATGGTAAGCCGATTGTTATCTCCAAAATGAATAACCTGAGAGATAATATGCAGCAACTTGTAGATGAAGCCGCAGAGGGAGGAATTGAATGGCTTGTTTGCGCTAATACACCAATCAATACTTTGGACGATATTAATTCCTCTATTGATGTTTTAAATAAAACAGGTGAGGCTTGTAAGAAAGCAGGGATTAGTTTTGCCTACCACAATCACGACGCAGAATTTCATGAAGTAGAAGGCAAAGTCCCTTATCACATGATGCTTACACAATTGGACCCGGGTAACGTAAAATTTGAGCTTGACCTTGCATGGGCAATCAAAGGTGGCGCAGATCCTGTAGAATTATTTAAACAACATCCCGGCCGTTTTCCATTATGGCACGTAAAGGATCTGGATGCAAGCCGCGAAAATATTTTGCCGGCAGGCAGCGGCACTATTAATTTCAAAAGAATTTTTGATGCAGCGTCGATCGCAGGGATGCAACATTTTTTTGTCGAGCATGACATGCCGAAGGATGCATTTGCCAGCATTAAAAGCAGTTATGATTATTTGACCAATACGCTGAGAGTATAATTGAATTTTTTACTGGTGCATAAGCACCGTAATATTTTCTTTTCAGGGTTTGGCTGCCGTTTCTTCTACTCAAAAGAGTCCAGGTGCTGCATAAAAAAGATTCCGGACGATCAGTGGCGACCTGGGACACGGCGGGTAGTTTGCATCATTTGTCTAATCCCCTTAGCAATGCCTTCAACATTGCTACTTTTTCATCATCCGTTAAATTATCTTTATATCCCCAAAAAGCATTTTCCCATTCACCATAAGTAGCATTAGGCAACACTATAAATTTTTTACCCCATTCATTTTTTAATGAGTCTGTTGCTGCAGAGCGTTCATTTATTGACTTCTCTTCAAATACCTGCATAAAATCATTTAGGTTATCACCCAACAACATAACAACATCGTAGTCTTTCATTACAGATTGTCTCCTGCCTTCTTTGGAGAAATCGTTGGAAAGTAAAAGAATATGGCTCAGGTTTGCATCCGGTAATTTCAGGCGCTGTAAAACACTAAAAGTTAGATGTAATCCGCTCGTATCCCTGTTGCTTATATAAAAAATACTTACTCCCTTTTTTCCTGCATAATTTAAAAAATCAACTGCTCCGGGTACTGTTTGTATTTCGGGTTTATT
>JBBSPK010000037.1:0-21672 GCA_038258875.1 Chitinophagales bacterium | reverse complement strand
TGTGTAACAATGCATCCACGGCAGAATCACTAAGTCTCATTACTTCACTTATTTCAAGATAACTTAACCCTTCAACTTTATTAAGAACGAAGGCGGTTTTCTGATTAGGTGGTAATTGTTCCATTGCTTTAAAAAGAATGGCTGTATTCTCCTTGTTTTCTGCACTTACGCCCGGGTGAAAAAAGTCAGGGGGATCAATTACCGGCCGGTCATTTTTGCCATAAAGACTTTGTATAAAAGCAAATCGTTTTTTTCTTTTTTTCTTCCTGATATGATCCATCGCCTTTGAAACAGTAATGCGATATACCCATGTCGAAAATTTTGATTCTCCTTTAAACGAAGAAATGGATTCGTATACCTGCATAAAAACTTCCTGTGTTACATCTTCGGCATCTTCTGAATTCTGCAAAATTCCTATGGCGGTATTATAAACCATATCCTGCCATGCTTCCACTATGTTTTTATATGCTGATCTGTCTTTTAATTTAAGCAGTTCTATTAATTCCGTTTCAGTCAAAACAAATATTTTATGCACTTGATTGAGCCAATAAATTTACTGCCCTGGAGACCCTGGAGGCGGGCCCTGCCTCATTATCGACTCTCTCATTGGATCTCTTGTTTCCCTGGCATTGGACGAAGCTTTTCCAAAGTTCTTTAATTTATAGGTAAACGTGAGCATAAAATATTGTTGCAATACCTGGTTCTTATCATCTTCAATGTATGAGGCGGTGGTAGTACGTGTAATACTCCTGTTTTGCTTCAACAAATCAAAAACGGATAATTTTAATTCACCAGCCTTGTTTTTCAGGAACTTTTGTCCCACTGCCATATTCCATAACCAATAACTTTGGTTGAATCCATCCGCAAGTCCCTTGTAATATTGGTTCGATAAATCGTTTTGAAAAAATAATCCACCTTTTGTAAGCAGGTTTGCCTGTATGCCTGCCGACTGTGAAAAATAATTATTATTAAGGTCTGGCCTTATCGTATTTTTTACGGTATTAATATTTGCAGAATAGGAAAGATTAAAATCGACATACTCACTTATATTACTCGAAAGAACGGCGCCCAGGTTGTAATTGTAGGTGTTGGAAATGTTGGATACATTATTAATTAAACCGGGGAGTTTCGCATAACTAAATCCAGCATTCCAGTTAAGGTTTGATTTAATAAATTTCAATGGCATACCAAATGTAAAGAAAGAACGGGCGCTTACATATCCATCAAGATTTACAGGCTTTGATATTTGTGAGCCCTTAAATAGTGTGATAGTATTGGTAAGCACTGAATCCTGCGATGCCGTATAAGTAGCGTTCGCCACATAATCTTTGGTCGTTTGTACGAAAATGTTTGCAAAAAAACTTTGGCCTTTTGCGCTGTTTGTATAAGTGTACCGGGTAATAAAATTATTCGTGTATTGTTGTTTCAAATCGGGATTTCCGGTTGTATAAAAAAACTGGTTAGAATTATTTATTACATTTTGCAGTTGATCTATGGAAGGCGGATTTACCGAGCCCCTGTAAATAATGCGCAAGTTACTCGTTGAAGAAAGTTTAAGCCTGGCAAATGCATTCCCTAGTATATTACTAAACGATTTGTCAATTTGAGTTGCTAACGGAAATTGCTGATCGCTTTTTAATTCACCATATTGATAAGAAAGCCCCGCCGAGATCATATTATTTCTATCTCCCAGCCGGTAGGTAATTCCCCCGTTTTGGGTGTTGTACGTATAGTCAAATTTATTGCTAAGGCTGGTGTCCAATAAAGAATATTTTCCGCCACCATAATCATAATTAAATGTTTCCTGGTCGGCATGGTTTTTCTGAAACGAAGGATTATAATTTAATTGCAACTGGGCCTTTTTTCCTACGGGTTCAGTATAAGCAAGATTAAAATTATACTTATTACCATTAGTTTGTTGATCGCTCAACTGTTGTAAGGAGTCCATCACAATGAAGTTGCCTTCGTAGTAAATATTCTGGGCTGTAAGATAATTAGTACCGTTTTTATTCGAAAAATTGGTATTTATTCCCAGAGATATTGACCTTCCCCGCTTTGGAAACGCATGACGTAATAAAAGATTATTGCTCAAGTTATATCCTGAATTATTACTGGCGATATCATTAGCGGTTTGACTAAGTATATTTTGCTGGTCAAGGTATTGCAACCCGTTTACGGCGCTGGTTGATTTATTATTTTGAAAACTAAGGCTTGAGGTAAGAAGTACCGTGTTTGATGAGTCTATCTTGTAGTTAAACCGGACGTTTGCCCTATTATTATAATTTTGATTGCCGGAAATTGTATTCTCATCATAATATTGTGTAGAATCTGCAGTAATAAAATTTTGGCGGTTAATAGTTTCATTGTTGTTGGTATTGCTGTTATTAAAAAAATAACTCGCGGCAACATCAATTTTTTTGCCCCACAGATCACTATAGTTTATACCAAATGCATTGGTTTTGCTAATTCCATTTTGTTGGCCAACAAGAAAGTTTTCATTTCCTCCACCGCGAAAATTGCCGCCACCTCTGCCGCCACGGTTTCCGCCACCACCACGATTTCCTGAACTTGTAACACCCAGTAAATCCTGGGATGAGAAATTTTGCTGGTTAATATTATTGAATAATCCAACTAATGAAATTCTCCTGTTATTATTAAAGAAACTTACATTGCCGCCGGCGCTATACCGGTCATCAGTTCCATACCCTGCATAAAGACGACCGAAATTTCCATTGCGCATATTTGATTTGGTAACTATATTAATTGATTTGGTCGTATTGCCATCATCAAAACCCGTCAGTTGTGCCTGGTCACTTAGCTTGTCAAACACTTGTATTTTGTCAACAACTTCGGAAGGTAAATTTCGCAGAGTTGCTGTAGCATCATCGCCAAAAAAATCGCGGCCATCGACTGTAACTTTTTGCACGGTTTCGCCTTGTGCAGTTACAGAACCTTTTTGATCCACAGTTATGCCGGGCATTTTTTTAATGAGATCTTCAGCGGTTGCATCCGGATTTACTTTAAACTGGTTGGCGGCATATTCCAGTGTGTCATCTTTTTGTTTTACAGGAGGAGGTGCGCCATTTACTATAACCGCCTGTAGCGTTTTTGCACCTTTTGTTAATGCGATAATTCCCAAATCAGTATTGTCCGTTTCCACAGAAATTATTTTAGCAGTTGTCTCATATCCTACCGAGGTAACTGTGAGTGTATAATCGCCCTGAGGGATTTGATTAAATGCAAATATTCCTCTATTACCACTCACAGCGGAATATTCCCTGGAGGTTGAATCTGTTGAAATTAATTTTATAGTTGCGTTAGATACCGGGGTACTATCGGAAACATCTCTCAAAACGCCCGTTACAGATTGTGCGTTAAGCCCTGCAGAAAATCCACACAGTAACAAGAAAAATAAAATTCTATACATAAAAATATTTATGCTTCATTTGACGCTATCAGCCAATAAAACCTGTGCAGCCCTTAACTTGGTTAAAATTTTAAGGAGAATATGCGGAGATGGGACGAAATTTCATTTTTACTTTTCCCGGCTTTTTTATTTCGTTAACATTACTCATACTCATTTGAATTATCTTGCAACCCAAAAAATATTTTAATATGGATTATAATAAGATTATTTCAGTTGCAGGTTTAGCAGGCCTATTTGAATTGGTATCTTCTAAATCTGATGGGGCTGTAGTACGTTCCTTA
This sequence comes from Chitinophagales bacterium, assembly GCA_038258875.1. Classification (GTDB taxonomy): domain Bacteria; phylum Bacteroidota; class Bacteroidia; order Chitinophagales; family Chitinophagaceae; genus Ginsengibacter. Next base: position 17,964 of record JBBSPK010000037.1, on the reverse strand, counting down.
GAAGATAATAGTACAAAATTTGTAAGCTCAAGATTGCATAATTTTTCTCACCTGGAAAGTATTGAAGTTTTTACAACTAAAGCGGATGGGAATATTAACCTCTCTGAATTATTTGAAGCAATGAAAAAAAGCGATGCGAAATTGCCTGATGCCAAAGCTGATAGTAAAGCTTTAAAAACGTATTTTGAAAAAGTATATCCTGATCTAGATTTTGAAAGAGTATATGCAAGCGATATGAAAAAAATGATAAAATGGTTTGGGATTTTGCAAACAAATAAGATTGAAATAAAATCAACTGAAGAAGCAGGTGAAACTGCAGGCGAAAACCCAACGACTTTAAAACCTGTTCACAAAGAAACTCCCCATGTGAAAGATTTGAAACCACAGAAAACAGCAACAACCAGGAAGATAGAAAGCCGTGGTGTGAAATAAAAACTCTTATCCCTACGACCTTATCCTTACACCCTATACCTTATACCTCACAAAGAATGATACAAGCAACCGCAGACATAAAGAAAATTGAAAGAAAATTCCTTCAGGAAGATTTAGTGGTAAGGAATTGGGAAACGATAGAGCCTTATTTTAAAGACTTATTGGAAAGAAAAATTGACTCAATACAGCAACTTAAAAAGTGGCTTGCAGATATGAGTGAGCTCGAAGCGGTCATAAATGAGGACGCTTCATGGCGCCAGATAAAAATGACCTGCGACACGACAGACAAAGACCTGGAAGAATCTTTCAATTTTTTCTTCATGAAAATTCAGCCAAAGATTCAACCTTATGCCGATGCGCTTAATAAGAAATTGATTAATTCACCTTTTATTAATGAACTGGAGCAGGATAAATATTTCACTTATTTACGCTCAGTTAAAAAGAGTATCGATCTTTTTCGTGAAGAAAATATTCCCATTCAGTCCGAACTTGCCGTGTTGCAACAGCAATATGGAATGATTACCGGCAAAATGACGATTGATGTTAACGATCAACAATACACGCTGCAGCAGGCTGCCAAATTTTTAGAAAGTCATGACAGGAAATTACGGGAAGAAGTGTATAGGAAAATGAACGCAAGAAGATTAGATGATAAAGACATATTGGATAAACTTTTTAGTCAATTACTTGAAAAAAGAAACCAGGTCGCACTCAATTCAGGCTTTAAAAACTACAGGGATTATAAATTTAAAGAGCTTGGCCGTTTCGATTATACCAAAGAAGATTGTTTTCAATTTCATGATTCCGTAAAGCAACATGTATTGCCTTTGGTGAATAAAATTTATGCAAAGAAGAAAGAAAAATTACAGCTCGAAAATCTTCGCCCCTGGGATGTGGAGGCAGAACCTGAAGGGACGAAACCACTCACTCCTTTCGAAACCGGGAACGAACTTCTCGACAAAACAGTTATATGTTTCAAGCAGCTTCGGCCTTTTTTTGGTGAATGCCTGGAACAAATGAATACTATGAACCATCTTGACCTGGAAAGCAGGAATGGCAAGGCTCCCGGTGGATATAATTGTCCACTTGCAGAAAGTGGCGCACCGTTCATATTCATGAATGCAGCAGGGCAAATGCACGACGTAACTACTATGGTACACGAAGGAGGCCATGCGGTTCAGTCATTTCTTACACACGATCTTGAATTAAATGCTTTTAAAGATTATCCTATGGAGATTGCCGAAGTGGCGAGCATGGCGATGGAACTTTTTAGCATGGATTACTGGGAAGTATTTTTTGATAATAAGGAAGATTTAAAAAGAGCAAAAGAACACCAGTTGGAACGAGTAATAACTATTTTTCCATGGATAGCAATTATTGATAAATTTCAACATTGGATTTATGAACATCCACAACACACCGTTGAAGAAAGAACCAATGAGTGGATAAAAATTCTTGATAGCTTTTCTGATAATGTAATTGACTACAGTGGCCTTAAAGCATTTAAAGAAAATGCATGGCAAAAGCAATTGCACCTGTACGAAGTGCCTTTTTATTATATCGAATATGGAATTGCACAATTGGGAGCTATAGGATTGTGGATGCAATATAAAAACAACCCTGAACAGGCTCTTGATAATTATATGAAAGCATTAAGCCTTGGAGGCACGAAAACTTTACCTGAACTCTATAAAGCGGCCGGACTAACGTTTGATTTTTCTCCCGGAAATATTAAAACGTTAATGGATTTTGTAAATGAAGAAATGGAGAAAATTCAATCACAGGATTTGTAAATAGCTTAGCTACATTATTAGATTTTCAAGACATTAATGCTTGTATTAAAGATCCGAAGCCCAGGTTAAAACAATTATTTAGTTTCTTTGCGCATCAATTGCAAAAAAATATGTGGAGGCGCCTTGCAAATTTTGTTTTACAAAACCGGTTAGTTCTTTTGATTTTGTTGTTTGCAACAACGGCCGTGATGGCTTTTTTTGCAACTAAAGTGAAGCTCAGTTACGAGTTTTCAAAAGCAATACCCATCGATAATCCAAAATACCAGGACTATCTTTCTTTCAAAAAAAAATTTGGTGACGACGGAGACCTCCTGGTGATTGGTGTACAAACCAATCATTTTTTTGACCTGAATAATTTTGAATTATTTGCCGGCTTGCATAATGATCTTAAAAAAATCACTTATGTAGAAGATGTTTTAAGCGTAGTAAATTCTGTAAATCTTTTAAAAGATACTTCTTCTCAAAAATTAATTGCAAGCCCTGTTTTTGCTGCCGATATTGATAGCCAGCAGAAACTGGACAGCTCAAGAAAGTTATTGTATTCACTTCTTTTTTATAAATCACTTCTTTATAATCCCTCCACAAACGCATATTTAATAGCAGTGCGTATTAATAAGGATGTACTTAATTCACCTGGCCGAACAAAGGTCATTAATGATATTATTAAAGTTGCGGACGTTTACTCCTCCAAAACGAATTTTGAAACTCATATCAGTGGATTGCCACTCATTCGTACACAAGTAGCAGATAGAATTGCAAGGGAAATGAAATGGTTTATTATTGGTTCTCTTGCCCTCTCAGCATTGATTTTGCTGTTTATGTTTCGTTCCCTTAGCACAACTCTTCTGTCACTCCTTGTTGTTATCATTGGTGTTATATGGAGCGTTGGAATCACGTATCTTTTTGGCTATAAAATTACTTTGCTTACGGCATTAATACCCCCACTGGTGGTGGTGATTGGTATTCCCAATTGCATTTATTTTTTAAATAAATACCATTCGACTTATAAAAAAACAGGCGATAAAAAACAGTCACTTATTGATATGGTGAGCAAGATGGGAGTGGTAACCCTCTTTTGTAATTTAACGGCTGCAATAGGTTTTGCAGTTTTTGCATTAACTAATAGTGCAATTCTTAAAGAGTTTGGAGAAGTTGCCGGTATAAGTATTATGCTCATTTTTGTAATATCCTTCATATTGCTGCCGGGCTTTTTAAGCTATATGACACCTCCGAAAAAGAAACAGTTAGACTACCTCGATGTAAAATTTTTTACAAATCTCCTTCTCCGGATTGAAAGATGGGTTTTAAATCATAAAAAAATCATTTATTCATTTGCGTTAGTTGCAATTATTTTTTCTGTATTCGGTATATTAAAATTAAAAACTGAAGGTTTTATTGTTGACGACTTGCCTCAAACGGATAAAATTTACACCGATCTAAAATTTTTTGAGAAGAACTTTAATGGTGTAATGCCTCTTGAAATAGTTATCGATACAAAAAGAAGATATGGTCTTGCCGGAGCCCGCATTTTGCCGGTACTCCAAAAAATTGATTCACTTTCCACTTATATAACTGCCCAAAAGGAAATGGCGAGGCCGCTTTCCATAGCCGAAGGAATTAAATTTGTAAAGCAGGGATTTTATGAAGGAGATTCGTCTAACTATGCACTCCCCAATTCATTTGACGTCGCATTTGTTGGCGAATACTTAAAACCTGGAAACGATAGTGGAGGAAAAAATAATCTTGCAAAATTGCTGACAAGCTTTATAGATACGGCAAGAGAGAGTACACGCATAAGCATTAACATGGCGGATGTAGGCACAAAAAAACTTCCGGTAATATTAAGTGGTATCAAAAAAAGATCGGCTGAGCTTTTTGACACCTCCAAATACAAAGTAACCTTTACCGGTGCTACAGTCACTTTTTTGGAAGGGAGCAGTTACATTATTAACGGGTTAAAGGAAAGCCTTATGTGGGCATTTTTGTTCATTACATTGTGTATGCTGTATTTGTTCAAATCGCTGCGCATCTTAATTTGCTCGCTAATACCCAATATTATTCCCCTGGTAATTACGGCAGGTATCATGGGCTGGACGGGCGTAAGAATCAAACCCTCGACCGTACTTATCTTCAGTGTAGCACTGGGAATTGCCATTGATGTCACAATTCGATTCCTGGTAAATTACAGACAGGAACTTGCTTTACATGACTATGATATCATGAAAACAGTTTCGCAAACCATCAGGAATACAGGATTGAGCATTTTATATACGTCGCTGGTTCTCATTGCAGGATTTATAATTTTTTGTTTCAGTGGGTTTGGAGGTACACAATCTCTTGGGTGGCTCACTTCTATTACCTTATTTACTGCTACCTTAACCAATCTCATTTTACTCCCGGTTTTACTTCTCGATACGGCGAAAAGAAAAACCCGGTAGAATAGTAACTGAAGATATTAGGCTACTTCTGCGGTTTCGTGTGGAATTTATTCCTCGGAGATCTTTAAAAAAGATTTTTAATTTTGCAAAAGCCTGTATGGCAGGAGCTTTCGAAAAAGGCATAAACTTTTCATAACTTACATAAAATAATTTTATTATGAGACCAATATGGACCGGTGCAATTGGATTCGGGTTAGTAAACATTCCCGTAAAATTGTATAGCGCAACTGAATCTAGTAATATAAGTCTTACAATGCTTGATAAGAAAGACAATGCCAATATTAAATACCTGCGCATAAATGAAAAAACTGGCAAAGAAGTGAAGTGGGATAGTATTGTAAAAGGATACAAGCTGGATGGTAATTATATTGTTTTGGACGATAAAGATTTTGAAGCCGCAAGCGCTAAAAAGACAAAAACTATTGAAATTTCCGACTTTGTAAAAGAAACAGAAATCAGTAGCATGTATTATGAAACGCCTTATTATCTTGAACCGGATAAATCCGGAACAAGGCCATACAAATTACTCCAGGAGGCCCTATTAAAAACGAAGAAAGTAGGCGTGGCGAGTTTTGTAATGAGAAACAAAGAAAGCCTTGCTATTTTGAGGCCCGAAAAAGATGTTATCGTTTTAAACCGCATAAGGTTTGAGGAAGAAATACGAAGTACTGATGAATTAACTCTTCCTCAAACTACCGAAGTTAAGCCTGCAGAACTGAAAATGGCAATAACCTTAATTGACCAATTAACAGGAAAATTTGATATCTCAAAATATAAAGACACCTATAACGGAGAACTCCTGAAACTAATAAAGGCCAAGGCCGGAGGCAGGAAAATTACAGTTCCTCAAATGAGGGTTGTTCACAGTAAAACACAGGATTTAATGGAACAACTGAAAGCGAGTCTTGAGGTAAAACGTAAAAAAGCTTCGTGATTATGGCACTTTCAGTGTATAACAAGAAAAGAAATTTTGAAGAAACATCTGAGCCATCAGGCTCGTCTGCCGGGGCAGGCAAATTAAAAAAATCTAAATCTAAACTTGAATTTGTAATTCAAAGACATAAAGCCTCCAGGCTTCACTATGATTTAAGGCTTGAAATGGATGGTGTTCTTAAAAGCTGGGCGGTACCAAAAGGCCCTTCACTTAATCCAAAAGATAAACGGCTTGCAATGATGGTGGAAGACCATCCTTATGATTATAAAAGTTTTAAAGGTGTCATTCCTAAAGGTAATTACGGCGCTGGTATCGTGGAAATTTGGGATAACGGCACTTATGCTGATATTGATAATTCTTCAAAAGAAACTGCTGAAAAAAATTTAAAGGCGGCTCTTAAAAAAGGAGATTTAAAATTTCAATTATTTGGAAAAAAGCTTAAAGGCGAGTTTGTTTTAGTAAGGCTTAAAGGAAACGACGACAATAGCTGGCTTTTGATAAAGCATCGGGATAAATATGCCGTTGATACTGAGTACGACAGTGAAGATGAAACCGCCGAAAATTCTCCCATCAATAAATGGTTACAGGAAAATAAAAAGCCCTCTAAAAAAAAAGTTTAGTCCGTCCATTAATTAACCAGGAAAAAAAACTTACCCGTTTCATAAAGCCTATGCTGGCAAGCGAAACGGAAAAAGCATTCGATGATAAAGAGTGGTTGTTTGAAATAAAATGGGATGGATACCGTGCAGTTACTGAAAAAACAGACAATGAGATTTTATTGTATTCACGTAACGGCTTAAACTTTCTAAATACCTATCCTGTAGTAGCACATCAGCTAAGAAACATAACGGAGGATGTTGTATTAGATGGAGAAATTGTTGTGTTGAATGATGAGGGCAACCCGGACTTTCAACTTCTTCAACATTATTCCGAAAACCAGGATCGCCCAATACACTATTACATTTTTGATTTGCTTAAGTTGAATGGCCACGATACTACCGGGCTTTCACTTTTAGAAAGAAAGGAATTACTTCAAAAAATTATTCCGGAAAATGAAGTGCTCAGATATTCTGACCACATATTGGAGCACGGAGAATCTTTTTACAATGTTTCAAAAGAAAAAGACCTGGAGGGAATTATTGCAAAAAATATTAAATCGAAATATCATACGGGGAAGCGTACTACCGATTGGCTGAAAATTAAGCACCATAAAACACAGGAAGCCATAATTGCCGGTTATACACAACCACTGGGTGGAAGGAAATATTTGGGTGCTTTAATTCTCGCGGTTAAAGATGGTAACGGGTTAAAATATATTGGACATTCCGGGGGAGGGTTTAACTATGCATCACTAAAGAAAATGTATGAAACGCTGCAGCCATTGGTGCAGGATGAATCTCCTTTTGACGAGCAAATAAAAACAAATACGCCGGTAACCTGGGTAACTCCCCGGCTGGTTTGCGAAGTAAAATATTCTCAAATTACTGCGGATGGAAAACTCAGGCACCCTGTATTCCTGCACCTCAGAAAAGATAAAGACATTAATGAAGTAAATGCTATAAATGCCGGTAATGTGAAAAAAAGTAAAAGCCCTAAAAAAGTAGCTGACGATGATGACGCTGATAAAATATATACTTTCGGCAAGACGAAAATTAAAGTAACAAATCCAGGCAAAATTTATTTTCCTGAAGATGGGCTCATGAAAAGCGATGTAGTTGAATACTACGTTTCCATGGCAGATTATATTTTGCCATATTTAAAAGATCGCCCGGAATCACTTTTAAGAAATCCCAATGGAATTCATAATAAAGGATTTTTTCATAAAGATGCGGGTGAACATGCGCCCGCTTATGTCAAAAGGCAAAAAGTTTTTTCCGAATCCAATAATAAAGATATAGACTATATTATCTGCAATAACAAGCAGACTCTTACTTACCTCAATAATTTAGGATGCATAGAAATTAATCCGTGGCATTCAACCATAAAATCTCTTGACAAACCCGATTACCTAATCATTGATATTGATCCTTCGGAAAAAAATACATTTGACCAGGTTATAGAAGCTGCGAATGTTGTAAAGGAGGTGCTTGACAGAGCAGGTGCAAATTCTTATTGCAAGACATCAGGCTCTTCCGGCTTGCATGTTTATGTACCAACAGAAAAAAAATACACATATGAGCAGGTTAAAGATTTCGCATATATTATTTGTATGATGGCAAATGATATATTGAAAGATTTTACAACGCTTGAAAGAAATTTAAAAAAACGGGGAAACAAACATATCTATATGGATTACCTGCAAAACAGGAGAGGCCAGACAATAGCTTCTGTTTACAGCCTGCGGCCAAGGGAAGGAGCAACAGTTTCTGCGCCGTTATTATGGAAGGAAGTCAAAAAGGGATTAACACCACAGGATTTCACGATACACAATATGGCCGGCCGGGTAAAAAAAACAGGGGATATTTTCAAGGGTGTGTTGGGCAAGGGAATTGATTTGGAAAAATGCCTGAAAAAAATGGGGGCTTAAATAGAAAGAATCCTCTTAAAGAGGCTTTTTTTCTTTGGACGGCTATTGCCGTCTTCGTCATCTTTTTTCGCAACAAAATTTGTAATTCCGTATTGAAGAGCTGCGCCAAGCGCCTTTTTTACAATTCCTGCAGATTTTCCTACAACAAGTTTCCTGGAAAAGTATCCTGCTCCTAACCCAAGGGCTACCTTAAAAATATTATGTTTTAACTCAGTAGATTCCTGAACCTCGTGGATTGTATTTTTAATAATATTTGCGGGCTTGAGGCTTGTAAGTAAATTATGAAATTCATCTTTAAGATCCTCTTCCATCAAAAGTCTCTTTCTTTCGAGCCTTTTTATAGCTACATCAAGGTCTGTCGTGTTGGCTATCTTCTCTAATTTTTCCTCAGCAATTTCTTCGTTATTCATTATCAAACTTTAACGGTGAGTTAGTCAAGTATTTCCTTCAGTAACTTATTACTAACGGGAGTTTTAATCCATTTATCCCGCATAGAATAAAATACAAGTCCAATGATAAGATAAATACCGGCTACTATAAAAAATCCATAATATAATTTCCCCGTCCATTCACCAATTATAAGAGCTACTCCTATTGTGATGCATACAATCACAAGTATAAAGAAAACAGATAAAACAACGGTTGTTATTGCAGATGACATCATTCCTGATGCTTTGTTTATACCTTTTAGTCTAAACAAATTAAACCTGGTATCTGCGTAATCTTTTAGCTTTTCAAACAATTCTTCCACTGGAACTTATATTTTTCGATTTATCAAATCACTGAACTTGCACTATATTCTTCCTGCCTAATTGCTTAACCATTCATAGTACTTCTCACATCACCCTTCATTTCATTCGCCTTATTCTTTGCCTGGTTTACCAAATCTTTACCCATATCCTTTCCCTCCGAAGCAAGTCCTGATAACTTTTGTTTGGCAGCGTCATATTTATCTGAGATAACGTCAGCATACTCACTGTATTTTTCTTTTACTGAACCAGCAAAATCAGAACCCTTTTCTGCAATTTTTCTTCTTGTCTCCGTTCCTTTATCTGGTGCGAATAAGATACCTAATATTGCACCTGCAGCGGCACCTGCTAAAACACTTGCTAATACTTTTCCTGAGCTCATAGTTGTAATTTTTAATTTTTAGTAATATTTTTAATAATATACACAAAATATATTGCCAATAAAAATTTATTTATATAAAACCCAATCTAACGCCCAATGGTAAAGGGTTTCAGTGGTGAGGCCCACAGATGGGTTATACTTCATTCAAGTACTATACATGAGTAAATTTTTTCCCACAATGAGGTAGCTGAAACTTTACGTTTCTCAACTAATGCCTGCCCACAATTTTTTGCAAATGTTTTTTTTCTGGCATAATATTTAATTCATTAATTATACAATATTTGTGATTTAAATTTCAATGAACGAGTCCGGCAGTTCCCAAATTTTCGAAAAATAATAAATGCAATAAAATCCTCTCAAAAAGCTTCCAAATAACATAACACATATGAAAAATTTAAATTTTAAATCACTTTTTGCACCTCTTCTTTTAATTATGATAACCCTAAGTAGTTGCGAAGCTATAGCTGGGATCTTTAAGGCAGGAGTTTGGGTTGGTATAATAATAGTGATTGTAGTTATAGCACTTATTTTCTGGATTATTAATAAGGTGGGCAAAAAATAAAGATGAGATTCCTTCAAAATTTATCCATTCTAAAATTTTAGTTATTTACCGGGCTTAATTTTATAAGTTAAGTAACAAAATTGCTGCTCCAAAGAGTGGTATTTTTATTACTTAAAGACGAATTGATAATATCATGATCAAAAATATTGTTGACAAAATTGCTGACCGTATTCGATGGGGTTATCTTGCTGCATTTCTTCTCTTGCTAATCTCTTATATAGTTTCTTATTTTTCCGCACAACAAGTAATGAAGCAGACGCAACTTGCTAATCATACTAATGAAGTAATTCATGATTTGGATAATATTATAAGCTTTGTAACTAAAGGAGAGTCTGCTTTTAGAGGCTATATTGTTAATGATAAAAATATTTTTCTTTCGCAATATTACACGAGCCGCGATAATGCTGATTCTACCTTTCAACGGGTGAAGCAACTTACCAACGGTAATCCATCTCAGCAAAAAAATATGGATACCCTTAAAGGTCTGATGGATAGTAAATTTCTTTGGATAGACAATGATATTTCAACTTTTAATGCTACACACCAAATTTCTGAGGATATATTAGCCGATAACAACGAGGGAATTATACGGATGATTAAAGTTGAAAATTTTGTACACAAAATGCAAAATGACGAAAGAAAATTATGGATAACGAGATATGAAAAGGTTGCAAAATATTCAAGCATAATCAAAGCATTTAATATCATCTCTCTCATACTGGCGATCCTGTTAACCGTTTATTCGATTCTCACATTTAATAAAGAAAATAAAGCCAAAATGGAAGAGACCCGTAAGGCAACTGCCTTTCGGGAGCAACTGGAGATGAGGATTGATGAACTCGCCGCGGTGAATATTGAACTGCTGGAACTGCGAAACATGGAAAAGTTTGCGGTGACAGGAAGAATTTCGCGAACCATTGCACATGAAGTGAGAAACCCACTGACCAACATCAATCTTGCTACGGAACAACTGCGTAGCGAGTTGCCGCAGGCGGATGACACTGCGCTGTTATTTGAGATGATTTCCCGAAATTCCAATAGAATCAATCAATTAATAAGCGATTTATTGGATTCGACCAGGACCGCTGAACTGAATTATACCACAACTTCCATTAACACCTTGCTCGACAGCAGCATGGAACTTGCCCAGGACAGGATTAACCTCAAGAAAATAAAAATCATCAAAGATTACGACACCGGACTTTGTGATATTACTGTTGATCCTGAAAAAATAAAAATTGCTTTTTTAAATATCATTGTAAATGCGATTGAGGCAATGGGTGATCATGGCGTGCTGAGCGTTTCTACCAGGGCCAAAAATAACAAGTGCATTGCTGTAATAAGTGACAATGGTAAAGGCATGTCTAAAGCGGATGTTGGAAGATTATTTGAGCCATATTTTACAACGAAAGAAAAAGGAACCGGCCTTGGCCTTACCAACACACAAAATATAATACTTAGCCATAATGCAAACGTAAGTGCAGAAAGTGAGGTAGGTAAGGGCACAACTTTTACAATCTCCTTTTAATTTAATTTTGCATAAAATTTGTCCAGGATTTTAGATTATGCAGGTTCTATACCTTTGAATTACTGTTTACCTCAAAGTTGTTTTTTGTGACGAAGTTTCCCCGATTGTTTTATAGAAATTTTTTTTAGTTTGCTAAAAAGTTTTGATTCTTTTGTGTAAGTAGTTTCATCACCCATAAGCATTCCCCAGGGTTTTAATCCATCAATCTCGTCACAGATTATTTTAAGAAATGCAATAGCAGGTATTGACAGGAACAGCCCTGAGATGCCCGTTAAGGCGCCACCGATTACCACACCCAATATCGAAATTAAAGCGTTTATTCTTAACCGTGAGGCAACTATCCTGGGCATTAAGAAATTAACATCTGCCATATGAATACTGTAAAAAATAACAATAATCCATATGATATCATTTGTGTTGTCAGTAGTGGTTAAGGTAATCAGTACCGTAAAAAGGGTTGCCGTAAACATTCCAATATAGGGTATCAGATTTAAAACAGCAGCCAGAACACCAAAAAAGATAGCATATTTAACTCCCAGCAAAACCAGCCCGATAGAATTGCCGGCAGCTACTATACCCATTTCGATTAAGAGCCCAATCATATAACTGCGAATCATGAGCTTTGTTTTAACTATTACGTTTTGAACCCCATGCGTATGCTCTTTCCTGAAAACTGCGAATAAAAATTTACGGATATGGTCTTTGTAAAACAGTAGCAGGAATGTGTAAATTGGCATTAATATTAATAACATAATTGCTTCTGTTATCGAAAAAAAAGTATGGCTAATATAACCGGTGCCGGTTTCCTTTAATTTATCTGCCTGTTCATTTAAATACTCATTTTGTTGTTCAAATGAAATATTGAATTTTTCTTTAACCCAATTTTGGAGTGATATGAAATGTTCAGTTAGATGCGCCTTTATAGAAGGGATATCCCGCATAAAACTTGAAATCTGGCTGCTCAGAAAATAAATGATGCCGGCAATAAAACCAATAGCAAGAAGTAGTGAAATTCCTATTGCCGGAATTTTTTGGAAGTTTTTTATTTCTAAAAAATTTACTAACGGCAAAAGTAAAACTGCCAGAAGGCATGCAAAAGCGAAAGGAATTAAAATATTTTGAGAGGCATTAATAAAAAAGCAGATAAAAAAAATGACCAGGAATTTAAATGCAAGCTTTACATAGGCAGGTAATTGATTGTATGTAGTCATTGAATTAAAAAATAAAAAGCCCTCATGCAATTTAATGAATGAGGGCTAATTTTAACTTAGGGAAATTCAGATTATAAATTCTGGATCCAACTGATTACTTCGTCTTTAGTTTTTCCAAGTTTTTTTTGTAGTCTTCCTACAAACTCATCGTCTTGCCCTTCTTCATACTTCAAGTCATCATCAGTAAGATCAGCATAGGCCTTTTTCATTTTTCCTTTGGTTTCATTCCAGCCACCTTTTAATTTTAATTTCCAGCTTTCCATGGTTATAATTTTAAAGTTAAAAATCAGGCCCTGTTTATCACTTTCAACAGTATTGCGATTATAGCAATTACTAAAAGAATGTGAATAATGCCGCCAGTGTAAAAACCACCCAAAATGAAATAGCCCAGATAATTACAAGAATTACCGCTATAACATATAATAAATTTCCCATTTTAAAAAAATTTAGGTTAAAAAAAATTGATACATTATGATACTTATACAAAAGTTTGCCAGAAATTTTTAATACCTAAAAGCCGCGTCTTTACTGGAAAGTATTGTTGAATTAATTTCTTTTGGGTATCTAAAAATGTACTTGTTTCGGGGAAATTGCTCCACAAGATGAGAATAAACATTAAGCAATTTTGCCATGTCTAAAGAGATCAATAACTATCTTAATTGCAGATGAATTAAAGGGCTTACTGATAAAGTAGTCTGCTCCATTTTGAAACGCCTTACTTCTTTCATAGGAAGAATCATGGGCTGTCATCATTACAATTTTTGCAGAGGGAAATATTTTTTTTGCCTGGCCAATAAAATCGCTTCCCCTGCCGTCAGGCAGATGGTTATCAAGAAATATAAAAGAAGGTTTAATATTATGTACATTCTCTTTTGCTTCCTGTATTGAATACACACACTCCGATTCAACGTTCATCTGTTTGAGTACGCTTGCAAGCAAATAAGAGAGATCCTTTTCATCTTCAATTATCATTGCGTTTTGTGGTATGGTAGCATCTTCTTCCAATTGTCTCATTTTAATATATCTCACACTAACTATATAGTTGACAATTAACCTGCCAATAACCCGGTTAATCCGTATTAAAATTCATTGAATTGCTCACAACGGGTTTATTAATAAATGAAAAATATATTAAAAATTGGTTTCTAATTATCTCGTCGAAGGCGCCTGTTATTATTTTAATGTGCCTTGATTTTCTTTTTTTAACTTTATCGGCTAACCTATCATTTAACCGAACTAAGAATGAGAAAAAAAATAGTCAGTTTTTTTTCCTATATAAGGCAGGTGTTTAAAGAATTTTCAGCTGATGATATATTAAAATATAGCGCCTCCCTTGCATATTATACGGTCTTTTCTATTGCACCATTGCTGGTAATTATTACTTCCCTCTCAGGAATTTTTTTTGGTAAAGAAGCTATAAGGGGAGAGGTTTATGCTCAATTGAATCAGTTGGTGGGCAGTGTGGCAGCGGTGCAAATACAGGAAACTATTAAAAATATTCACCTTACAGGCAATAATTTTTTTGCGAGTGTTATAAGTATTGTTATTTTAATTATCGGGGCAACCAGTATATTCGGAGAAGTGCAGGACTCGCTGAATAAAATATGGGGTCTTAGGGTTAAAACAAAAAAAACATGGTGGAAATTGATTTTAACCCGCCTCCTGTCTTTTTCACTTATTTTAAGCATTTGTTTTATCATGATTGTTTCGCTTATTTTGAATGTGATTGTTTCATCATTTGGAGATTTTCTAAATAAGCATATTTATAATTTTAATGGTTATTTCATCGAGATTACAGACGCAGTTCTTTCATTTCTCATATCTTCTTTTTTATTTTCACTGATGTTTAAAATACTGCCAGATGCAAAAATCAGGTGGAAAGATGTTCTTTTTGGCGGCTTTATTACAGCCATATTTTTTACATTGGGGAAGTTTGGGATCGGGCTTTATCTTGGTAAAAGTAACCTTACAACGCTGTATGGAGCCGCGGGTTCAATTATTATAATTATGGTATGGGTATATTACAGTTCAATAATTTTGTACCTCGGAGCGGAATTTACCAAGGTACATGCAAACTTATATGGAAGAAAGATTGAGCCCAATGAATATGCGGAATGGATAAGTGTTGAAGAAAAACATGTTGATGCCCCTAAACTTAAAACAAAGATTTAAATTATCTTTGAAAACCCTAAAGCATTTTTAACAGACATGAAGAAGAGAATTCTAATTATTGACGATGATCTTGACATGTGCACTTTATTAAGCCGGTTTCTTACAAAAAAAGGATTTGAAACGGAAGTGTCTCACAATGGAGCCAAGGGCATTGCCCGGTTTACCGAGGAGCTTTTTGATATAGTTCTTTGTGATTACAGGCTTGGGGATAAGGACGGCAAAGATGTTCTTCTTAAAATAAAGGATATTAAGCCCGATACAATCGTCATAATCATTACAGGGTATTCTGATATTAAAACGGCGGTCGATGTCATTAAACTTGGGGCTTTTGATTATATCACGAAACCCCTTATTCCCGACGAGGTCATAAGTGTTATTGAAAAAGCAATGGCTGCTCCTTCAGCCGGGCACATTACACCGGCCTTAAATGCAAATTCTTCTAAAAATAAAAAGCAATATGTAATTTCTGCGAATAAAGAATTTCTTGTAGGACAGGATGGAGAAACGGCACAGGTTTATAAACAAATTGAAATCGTTGCCGGCACCAATTACAGCATCGTACTATATGGCGAAAGCGGAACAGGAAAGGAGGTGATAGCAAAAACAATTCACGAGACCAGTAACAGGAGAAACAAACCCTTTGTGGCAATGGACTGCGGAACACTTTCAAAAGAACTTGCAGGGAGTGAACTTTTTGGCCATGTAAAGGGCGCATTTACAGGAGCTTTCACTGATAAAGAGGGGCATTTTGAGCTTGCCAATGGCGGCACACTGTTCCTTGATGAAGTAGTTAACCTCTCGCCGGAAGTACAGGCTGCACTTTTACGTGTAATACAAGAAAGAAAATTCAAAAGAGTAGGTGGAACCAAAGAAATGGATGTAGATGTAAGAATTATTGTTGCCTCAAATGAGAACCTGCAGGAGGCATACAAAAGGGGCAGATTCAGGGAAGATCTATATCATCGTTTTAATGAATTTTCAATCAATCTGCCACCTTTGAGAGAAAGAAAAGGAGATATTCCATTATTTGCCGATTTCTTTCTTGATAAAACTAACCAGGAACTTAATAAAAATATTATTGGATATGAGGATGATGTTTTGGAAATGTTTATCAATTACAGCTGGCCAGGTAACCTGAGGGAATTCAGGAATGTAGTGCGTCGTGCAGTATTGCTTACTCCTTCCGGAAAAATTAATTCGAAGGTATTGCCATGGGAGATTACAAATGCCGATGCGCCAGAACAATCGCAAACGTCTTCGAAAACGTTGTCGAACGACACTTTTAATGCAAAAGACCTTGATCTGAAGGATGCAGCTGCTAAAGCGGAGTACGATACTATTATGAATGTACTTAAGGAAGTGAATTTTAATAAAACCCGTGCAGCAGAAATTTTGAAAATCGACCGGAAAACCCTGTATAATAAAATAAAAATTTACCAGTCACTTTAACTTTTCCTTTTACAATTTGATTAAGGCATCTTCAACGGCGGCCACGCCATTAAATGTACCTCAGACATAAAAGGGTATAGTATTTGCCTTCGAGCTTCGGATATATATCACCAAAAAAATCTAAAAACATGGTAGAGCAAAACACGCAAATGACGACAGTAACCTCCGTTTTGGAAAAGCTTCGTATCAAAAAGCACGATAAGGAATTTCGTATGACACCCGAAGGATTTACTCCCGGTAATAATAAATACTATAAGCCTGAAGAATTGAAAATTATACGCACCTATCGTTTTGAGGGAGAGTCCGATCCTTCTGATTCTTCAGTGATTTATTTAATTGAGGCCAATGACGGCCTGATTGGCTACAGCCTTGATGCGTATGGAGCTTATAGCGATCATGGGGATGATGGTTACGATGATTTTCTCAGGAAAATTCCCGTAGAAGAAAGAGACGAGCAGCAGATCTTTGCCGATTAGAAAGTGAATTATGAATTGTCAATTGTGAGTGGCTTGAAAGATTACAGGTGTGAGATGTTAGATACCCCGAACTGACAACTCGCCATTCACACATCAATCATAGATTCTCTTCACAGCGTCTTTATATTTTTCCATAATTACTTTTCTTTTGAGGCTTAACTTGGGAGTCATTTCTCCGGTTTCAACAGTCCATTCACGAGTCAACACTTCAAATTTTTTAATTTGTTCTACGTGATTGAATTGCTTATTGTAATGCTCCACCTCATCCTTAAATAATTGGTGTACCTGTGGATGGCGGCTCATTTCGTCATTTGTTGTATATTCTATATTATGTTGTTTACTCCATTGTTTCAAATCGGTGAATGAAGGAGTTATTAAAGCACCAACATACTTTTCTTCAGCGCCAATAACCATAATATTTTCTATGTACGGAGATTCTTTTAATTTGTTTTCAATCACCACCGGCGCAACATACTTCCCGCCACTTGTTTTAAACATTTCCTTTTTGCGATCGGTTATTTTTAGAAATTTGTTATCAATCATTATCCCAATGTCGCCGGTTTTAAACCAGCCATCTTCTACAGCTTCAGCAGTAAGGTCGGGGTGCTTATAATATCCCATCATTACATTGGGGCCTTTGCACAAAATTTCACCGTCACCTGCAATTTTAACCTCGACGTTTCGTATCAAAGGACCTACGGTTCCAAACATTCGTCCAATTTCTTCATACCGGTTTACACTTATTACAGGCGAAGTTTCGGTAAGCCCATAGCCCTCCATAACAGTAATTTTTGCAGCGGTAAAAATTCGTATAAGCCGCACCTGGCAAGCAGCCCCACCACTTATAATACAAATTACTTGATTGCCGAGCGCTTCCCGCCATTTAGAAAAAATTAGTTTATTCGCAATGGATAGCTGAAATTTATAAAAGAACCCCTGGCTTTTATTAATTTCAAATTTTTCCGCCAGGCCATGTGCCCAAAAAAATAATTTTCTTTTCAAGCCTGTAAGCTCTTTTCCTTTTTGCATTATTTTTTCATACACTTTTTCAAGCAGCCGGGGTACGGTTGTAAATAAATTTGGTTGTACCTCTCTCAAATTATCCGGGATTGTTTCCATACTTTCTGCAAAAAATATAGAAGTGCTTTTGTATAAATACAGGTAGCTTATCATGCGTTCAAAAATATGATTGAGCGGTAAAAAGCTTAATGCTTTTAAATTTTCTCCGGGTGGAAAACAGGGCAGGCTATCCAGTACATTACTCAGAATATTTTTGTGCGACAACATTACACCTTTTGGTTTGCCTGTTGT
>JBBSPK010000036.1:0-21833 GCA_038258875.1 Chitinophagales bacterium | reverse complement strand
TATATTAAGCGGATTTTTTTGGTAAGCGACAATGAAGCATTCAACAGGTTATATGAATTTTTGGGACAACAGTATTTGAATGAAGAGCTCCATAAGAGAGGTTATGCCGATGCACAAATTCTTCACCGTTTGGAAATATTTTTGTCGGAGGATGAAAACAGACATACCAACCCGGTGGATTTTTTAGATGATGAAAACACTATTTTATACAGCCAGCCTATGGCCTTCAATAAAGTACAATATGCTGAAAGGCATGATAGCCTTGGTGAAGCTCATTACCGGCAAGGCAAATTGATTGATGGACCAATGAATTTCTCAAAGAAGAACAGGATATGCCTCGAAGATTTGCATCACATACTGCGAAGCGTTATTTTTCCACGAAGTGTTCCGGAACAAAAACGATTTAATCTAACCGACAGCGATTATGCTTTCGTATACAAATACATGTCGCAGTTTCCAGGGGAAAGTATTTATCCTTCGTATGATTCAGCTAATTACCCTGATGCCTATGGAAAGTTTATTTTGTATGGAGCACAAAAAGAACGATTACCAAAGAACATTAGAATATTCAGCAAAGAGGGAGATGCTTACGGCGAGCTCCTTGATATCGCTTACGTTGTTGATTTCGACAAAAACATAGAATTCTTTTTATCTGTTGCTATTAACTGCAATACCAACGGTATTATAAATGATGATACCTATTCTTATGATTCCCTGGGGTTGCCATTTATGAAAAACCTGGGACGGGCTATTTATAATCATGAACTAAAAAGAAAAAGACTTTACTCCCCGGATCTTTCTGTTTTCAAAATAGCCTACGATAAATAGCATTTTGCATGCTATACGCTATCCCTTATTTTTGCAGCGCTTTTAAAAAATAAAATATGGAACTGTCTTCATTGTTAAAAAGATTTAATGAACCCGAAACCCTTAAAATGGCAAAACTTGGCCGTGAACTAAGAGCTAGCGGAATTGATGTAATTGATTTAAGCGTTGGCGAACCTGACTTCAATACGCCTGAACATATAAAGGAAGCTGCAAAAAAAGCAATCGATGAAAACTGGAGTCATTATACTCCCGTACCTGGCTATCTTGATTTACGGGAAGCCATTTGCCGTAAACTGAAAAGGGACAACAACCTTGATTACAACCCGCAGCACATCGTGGTAAGCACAGGAGCTAAACAAAGCCTGGCCAATACGGTACTAAGCATTGTGAGTGATGATGACGAAGTAATTATTCCAACACCTTATTGGGTTACCTATTCTGAAATCGTAAGATTTGCAAGAGGAAAAGTTGTCTTTGTACATACGACATCCCATGCAGGCTTTAAAATTAAACCCGAGCAACTTGAAAAAGCGATAACTCCTAAAACGAGGTTGTTTATTTTTTCTTCGCCCTGTAATCCTACCGGTGCCGTATATACGAAAACAGAACTGGAGGCTCTTGCAAAAGTTTTTGAAAAACATCCTGATGTCTTTATAATAAGCGATGAAATATACGAATACATCAATTATGCAAAAGATGGCGGTGGCGGCCACCAAAGTATTGCGCAGTTTGATTCAATCAAAAGCAGGGTAATTGTTTTAAACGGGTTGAGTAAAGGTTTTGCAATGACGGGATGGAGATTAGGATATATTGCGGCTAACCTTGACATTGCGAAAGCATGCGAAAAAATACAGGGGCAATTTACCAGCGGCACCAATTCAATTGCACAGCGTGCAGCAATTACTGCATTGGACTCTCCTCTTTCGGCCACGACTGAAATGGTGAAACGGTTTAAAGAACGAAAAGCCCGTGTGCTGCAACTACTGACGGAATTTCCTGAGTTAAAATATACCGAGCCACACGGAGCATTTTATATTTTTCCTGAAGTAAAAAAATATTTTGGAAAAAAAGCAGGGAACGACACAATCAATAATGCGAGCGACCTTTGTATGTATCTCTTAAATGTGGCTCATGTATCCACTGTAACCGGGGATGCTTTTGGCAATCCTGATTGTATCAGAATTTCTTTTGCAAATAGTATGGAAAATATCGAGGAAGGATTTATAAGAATCAGAAGCGGGCTGGATCAGTTAAAAGGTCAATAGGCAATAGTCAATGATGGGCAATGGGCAATCTTCAATAGTCAATAGTCAATGGTCAATAGTCAAGGACGTCTCAGTGACCTAATGACTCAATGACCTATGACTTTTAGAGAATTTCTCATGAAGGTGAAGTACCTGCGGGATTATCATTTCCTGTTCGTCGTTAACTATTACGTAATCGCATAGCCGCAGTTTTTCGTCCTCATCCATTTGCTTATTTATCCTGGCCTCAACTTCTTTTGCGGAAATATTATCACGATCCATCGTTCGCTGTATCCTTAGATCAACGGGTGACTTCACTCCTATTACGTAATCAAGATATTTATTTGCACCGCTTTCAAAAATTAATGCAGCTTCCTTGATGATGTAGGGTGCCTTTTGTAATTGGATCCATTCTGAGGCATCTTTAATAGTGGCAGGATGTACTAATGAATTAAGGAGCTTTATTTTTTCATCATTGTTAAAAACCTGCCCGGCTATATATTCGCGATTTAGATTTCCATTAATATAAGATTCCTCTCCAAAAGAATTAATGATGGAAGCTTTTAATTCGTCATCCTCAGCCATTAATTTCTTTGCCGCTTCATCGGCGTAATACACCGGAATACCCAGCACCTCAAAGACTTTTGCAACAGTACTTTTACCACTGCCGATGCCGCCTGTTAAACCGATTTTAAGCATGGTGAATCAACGCTGTTTATTTAATGCGACGAGCCAGTGAGCGAAGTAACTCAGTAAGTCAATTGTTCAACACAGATTAATAAATGCAACCACACTATATGCATGCATTATTTAATCGGGGCAATAGGCTTATTAATATTAGCTGTCCATTCCATACTAACGGCGCTCTTTTCAACCTTAATATAACTGCCCGGATTTATTTCCAGCATCATGGTTCCATCTTCATTTATTTTATTTACAGTACCATGTATGCCCGCAATCGTTACTATCTTATCGCCTTTCTGCAGGTTGGTAAGAAATTGCTTTTGTTGTTTGGCTTTTTTTGCCTGTGGCCTTATCATAAACATCCAAAAAACGAGGATCATTAATCCAAGAAATACAAACTGGAAACCACCTCCTCCACCTGAACCACCTTGACCTAACATTAAAAAAACCATTGCTAAATTCATATTTATTGTTTTGTGTGAATGCTGTTTTATTACAGCTGTTTAAAAAATTATTTTTGTGATGAAAGTACCTGGCCGGTTAATTGTAAAACAGGAAACTTCGGATACGCATTTGACGTAACTGTAATTTCCTTATGCACTTCCCCTACTCTTCCCTTACTGTTAAAAACCACCTTCAAAAAGCCTGTTTGCCCGGGCTTAATCGGTTCCTCGGGTTTTTCCGGAACTGTACATCCGCAACTGGCTACGGCCGATGAAACGATCAGTGGATTTTTTCCGGTATTCCTGAAACGGTAGCTGTATTCTACGCTTTCACCATCTGAAACTGTTCCAAAATTATACGCCGAATCAATCATTTCAACAGTTGTAGAATCAGTAAAATTCGCAGATGAATTTGCAGCCTGCACATCACCGTTATTTTTTGTGTTTCGTATGTTACACGAAAAAATAATACTGCACAAAAAAACAACAACAACTCCTTTCTTCATTTTTACATATTTTTTGCAAAGGTATTATAAAGTACTGTTTTTGAAATTCTTCTTATGGATTTTATCCTGTGACAATAATTCTTTGTGAATATTATCTAAAATTCCGTTTACAAAATGACCGCTCTGCTCTGTGCTATATTCTTTGGCCAAATCAATGTATTCGTTAATAGTAACCTTTGGGGGTATTGTTTCAAAAAATAAAAATTCACATACGCCCATCTGCATCAATATCATATCAAGAGCGGCAATGCGTTCAGAATCCCAGTTTTTTAATTTTGGCTTAATAAGTTCTTTACAAAAATCTCTTTTATCAATTACACATTCCATCAAATCAACTGCAAAATCCATCTTTTCTTTACTCACCATTTCATCGAAATTAAATGAAGCAGGTTTTTGTAAAAAGCCATTCATCAACACTATCATCATCTCAGCATCATCATCCCAATGAATAAATTTCTCTTCAATGTCGCTTATGAAGTTATCGTTAGTCAGCATAAGGTTGGCGAAAATATATTCCAGTATTTTTCTTTCAGACCTTTTATCTCTTGCCAGGACTTGTGTGTACTCCTTATATGCTGCCGAGGTAACAAGGGCCAAATATGATTTTCTTACCAGATCTTCTTCTACTGCGAATTTTATTTTAAAAAGAGAAACCGATTTTTGAAACGAAGCATTTTCAATGATAGCCCAAACAACTTCATTGCCCGATATTTTTGTATTGATATTAAGGTCATTTAAAGAAGGTAAATGTTTTTGTGCTTTTTGTGCTGCGTCCTTTTCTGCATAACGGGCCACTTCAGTAATGAAATACACCAGGTAAGTAAACAGGTGCTGTGCGTCACCGATGTTTTTTTTTAGTATTTGTAATGGTTCACCAGGGCGGGTTTCGTTATTCATAGATTCAATGCTATAAAGAGCCTGCATTACCTTCACCCGTATATTTCTTCTGCTTAACATGTATTAAAGAACTATTTACAGGGCGCAAATATAGTATGAAATTGCTAAATACTAACCTGGCCCATGCGTCGGTCATACGGGGGGAATTAAGGGATAGAAAAGTTTTGAAATTAGAGACTTTGAAAAATCTGGCAACGGGCAGAGCGCCGATGCCTGCTGCCGGTAAAATATTTGTAATAGTACTTCTGCGGTTAAAATAATCCGGCAAGTGATATTACCCATTCTATTGAACCACTAATTTCTTTCTTACTTTATTACTTCCATCTGTATTGCTTACCTGTATTATATAAATCCCTTTTGATGCAGGAAGATCAATACTTGTATTTGGTTGATTAATCGTTTGCTCTTTTATTTTTTTGCCAGTATTATCATAAAGGACCATTATAACGGGAGAACTGAAGTCATTAAGGTAAACCTGTACATGTCCTCTCGCAGGATTAGGAAACAGCAGAAAACCATTTTTCGTTTCATCAGAAGTTATGATGCGAATATCAGAATAAGAAAATGTACCATCGCTATATTGAATCTGTAACCTGTAAAATAACCTCGTGTAATTATTTGCGGAAGAGTCATTGAAAGAATAATCGAGCTGAACATTTGAAGCGCCATTTATTGCTTTACTTTCAACGAAACCAATATCAGACCAGGTTGCCTCATTTTGTTTTCTTCTCTGTATCGTATAGCCTGCAGTATTTAATTCTGACCTTGTTTTCCAAATGAGTTGTACCAGGTTACCTTGTATTTTTTTTGCCGTAAATAAAACAAAATCTGCCGATGAGCCCAAAAGAAAAACGTCTGCTGTATCTTTAAAATTCAGTGTATTTGTTACTTCTAAAGTATAGGCTCCAAAAACATCCGTGGTGTAATCGGGTGATGCAGCGCCGGGTATAGCAACCCCATCTTTTAACCACTGGTAAGTAAGATTTTTTCCCTGCAGGCCCTGTAATAAAAAAGTTCCTGTGCCGAGGTTTACAGGCGTGAAGTATGCTTTAGGAATTCTTAGCGAACTGGTGTCTTCCAGTTTATAAATCGTGCCGTTCCCATTAAAAATTACATATTGATCTCCAAGCCTGTCTTCACCAAAAGAAATGGGATTGCCCGTTGACTGCGCGCCTGTAATGAAGTGAATAACACTTCCTGAGAGCGTGCCATTAGATTGCCTTATTCCATCTATCCATTTGCCGACATAATCGCCAAAAATATAGGTGCCGAAAAGAGATTTTGATTGTGCGCTCCGATAAATAAATCCCCCGGTTATCGAGTAGCCGAGCGGGTGAGGATAATCATAAATTGGCAAGGTTATACCTGTCTTGTCGCATCCTGATGGAGGACTATAACATGAATTACCTTCTGTTATTTTCCATCCATAATTTCGGCCTCCTGCAGCATCTGCAGGCTGGTAATCTATTTCTTCAACAGCATTTTGTCCTACGTCTGCTATCCATAAATCGCCGGTAATTCTATCTATGCTACTTTTCCATGGATTGCGAACTCCATAAGCCCATATTTCTTTTTTAATACCTGGTGTCGCATCGTTGTAAAAGGGATTTGACGCCGGCACAACGTAAGGTTGTGAGGCAGATGAATTGCTGACATCAATTCGTAAAATTTTTCCAAGAAAGGTATTTTTATTTTGCCCGTTTCCCATCGGGTCTCCCCCGCTGCCCCCGTCTCCTACATTAATATATAAGTAGCCATTTTTATCAAACATTAAATTCCCACCGTTATGGTTGCTGTATGGTTGAGCCTGCGTGAGAATCATTAATGCGGAAGTTGGGTCAGCAATATTTGAATCTGCAGCACTTACTTTATATTCTTCTATTACTGATGTAAGCTGGCCTGCAATCCTGGAAGTATAGTCAACATAAAATTTCCCATTGCTTTTATAATCGGGACTGAAGGCTATTCCCAGGAAGCCCTCTTCACTGCTTAGGGAAGAAATTTTCGAAGTGATATCCAGGAATGGAGTTAACCGTAAAGTACCATCTGCATTGATTACCCTAATCCTGCCACCTCTCTCGGCAACAAACAGCCTGTCGTCCCCGCAATGCTTTAAGTCAATCGGGTAATTAATTCCTGAAGTATAAGGAAGCGCTGCCAGTTTTTGGGCAATAACCTGTTTTTCGGGGGAAAAGAACAAAATAATAAATAGCTGAAGTATAAATAATCTCATAGTGTAGGTTTAGTGATTGTAAACAACAAATATCCACTATTAAATTACGTATTATTTTTCAACAAAGTTTTAGCAAGCTAACCGCCAGATTGCCGTCTTTCATAAAAAAACTCTGATTTTTCACGACCCTTTAAGTTTTGGTTTGATTTTCAAGTTTATCAATGGTTTTTTTCGCGGCCGCCAGCCGAATCTGCTTGTTCTTTTCGATCAACTGATGTGTAGCCCATTTTTCTATTTTGTGATGAAGAGGCACCAGTAGTGCAGCTATGCAAACCAGGCCCGGTAACATGAGCACCGGCGTATGATTTGTAATTCGTTCCAAAAATGGATGCAGTAATAAATTAAGGAATTCAAACACCAGCAATAAGGCTATAACGTCAAAAAAACCAACAGCCTTTTCATTGGTAATAAAGCCGAGGCTCAACAATAAAAAAATAATGATAAAACATACAATGCCTAATGCAAGCAATGCGTATTGAATATTTTGGCGGCGATGTTCTTCCGCATTTGATTTTTCTTCTGCCATTTCCTGTTGGCGTAATTCATTTTCAAATGTGAGTATTTGCCCCTGCTGAATTGTTTTAGCACTAAACAGGCTGTCGTTTGCAGCCATAAACATCTTTAAATATTTTACTGTGCTATCGCTGTTCCTGCTCTCATATATTTGAGCCAATAATTTGGCAGGCTTTATACTCATATTTGAAAAGGCCGTATTCTTAACTGCAGTAATTGCTTTTTTAGCATACATCACGACAGAATCAATTTTATTTGCATTATAGTAAGATTGGGCTACTGCATAATAGGCCTGGTTAAGATATTTTGGGGACATGTTTTTGATTGCATCTTCTATGGCCATATCATAATAGCTGTTGGCAAGTTTTACATTCCCCATTTTTGCATGCACTTTTCCTAACTCTAAAGATATAAATCCTAAAAGGTCGCTATAATTAATTCGTACACACAGCTCGTATGCCCTTTGGGAATACATTAATGCAGAATCTTTCTTGTTCATGGCATTATATATTTCGCCAAGGTTCATTAAAGCCCAGCTTTGAATCTTATAGCTTTTTGCAGTTGAGGCTGCATCATCGGCCGATAATAAAAGTTGCAGTGCTTTGGGATAATCTGCAAGATCTTTATAATACAGGGCAACATAAATTTTGATAGCCGCTATCAATTCATCATTGCCGGTTTCTTCCGCAATGGCCATCGCTTTAATATTATAATCCAGCCCGTTTATGGTATTCCCAAGCGACCTGTAATCATATCCTATCTCCGAAAGCGACAATGCTTCTCCTATCCTATCGTCATTATCATGTGACTGTTGCAAAAGCTTCTTTGCTTTTTGCATATCCAACATTGGATCACTATCCTGCGTTGTCGCAAAAAAATCAACGATTAAACCGACGCGGCTGCTTTCATCTTTTTCATCAGCAATTTTTTGGAGCATGCTGTCGATAGTTATTTCCAGGGAAAAAGACGTTTGCATGCTTAATAAAAAAACCCAAAGCACTATGATTCTTTTCATGCTCAATTTTTTTTATAACGATAGACATCTCTTTTCTAAGAGCCGTAGGCTCGGTTCAAATCTAAACAAGTTCCTAAAAATATACTTCTAACGGGTGTACTTGTTGTATGTGCCGAGCCTACGGCTCTCAACACCAACTCTTTCTTTTACTTAGCAACGGATTGAAATCCATTGTTACAATATCTGCCGATGCTACGCATCTCCCCTTCAATATCTTAACCCTTTTAAAAGAGCCATAGGCCCGCTTCATATCTAACAAGTTCCTGAAAATGTATTTCTATCCATACGCTATCTCACGGTATCTACCATACTTATTTGTTTATATAGTTCGAGCCTCCGGCTCTGTGATGAACTCTTCCTTACTTATCAACGGATTGAAATCCGTTGTTACAATATCTGCCGATGCTACGCATCTCCCATCAATACCTTAACCCTTCCAAAGAGCCGTAGGCTCGAAACATTTTGTAACAACGGATTTCAATCCGTTGCAAACAAATAGACGGGTCTCTTTATTGAGAGCCGTAGGCTCGGCTCATATAAGCTCTTGAAATATATATTTCTCATCAAACTCAATTTTAAACTTCCTTAAAAATTCTATGTATTCATTTCTGAAAGTTTGTTTTTTATGATGTATTTCCTGGTTTTGTATGTATTTATATACCTTATCTATTTGAGACTGTCCATAAGAAAAAACTCCATAACCTTCCTGCCATTCGAACCGACTTGTAGTTAACGAATAATCGTTGATATATTTTGAGGCTTTTGCTTTTACGGTTTTCAATAGTTCAGAAACAGAGACTACAGGTTTTAAACCAATCAGGCAATGAACATGGTCTTCAACGCCTTTGACTATAATGGTTTTACAATTGGATTCATTAATTAAATTTCCTATTACACCATACAACTTGCTGCTCCAGGTTTTGTCAATCACAGCCTTTCGGAATTTTACTGCAAATACTATTTGCAGATAGATTTGATGGTATGTATTTGCCATGTGCTTTATTTATGTATCGAGCTTAGGGCTCTCGTTTATATTATATTACCTGGATTAAAATCCGTTTTACAATTTCTTTGGGTCTACACATTTATTCCTTTTTATAACCCGGTTGATCATTATCTACTTATTTTTCTTCGCCGCCGCAGCTAATTGTGTCGCCTTGTTCCTCTCAATCATTTTTTCTTTTATTAATGTTGCAAAGATGATGGATTGGAACTAACAGAGAAGAAGTATTACCAACTCTGGCAAATCTCGTTTGTGCGGAGCCGTTATAACCTACCGCCAAATAAATATAGTGATCACTGGTTTTTTCATAGTCGGTTATTTAATTTCAAACAACACCATATCAATTTCTTTATTCCCTTTCGCAGAAAAATAGAATGAGCTGCCTGGTTCGATATACAAATACTTCCCGACTTGCAGGTTGGTTGATTTGGTCTCCTTTACAGCATGAAATGTTATTTCATTACCGGAGACTAACTCCACCACTAACGGCCCCCTGCCACTGATCATTTTTTTCCCAAATGATGAACCCGTTAACTGGTAAGCGATTGCCCTGTTATTTTCAAACAACACTTTAAATGGCAAAGGCTCCAGGATGGTATTGGCATCAAAGGAAGAAAGGATTTCTATATCATTAACATGAAATGGAATACTATCTGTGTTGCATACACGATGAATCAACGCTCCTTCCGCGAATGACCTGTACCAGGTGGTGCCAGCTTTGCCGAGGCTGGCGATATCCCAATCCTTTCCTTTAACCTGTGAGTTCGTTAAAGTATTGGAAAGAATAACAAAAAGGGACGGAATTTCATGAACATGAAACATGGTTGTATCGCCCGGCGGAAGCCAAACGTCAAGTATCCTGATATATTTATTTTCAAGAACGGGATGATGTCTCGGCTCCTCTCTTACAGGCACCTGTGCGCTTATAATTGTTGAAACATAGATTACCGCGAATAACAGGAGAGTGATTTTAATTTTCATTGTATTATCTTTTATAAATAACCAACCATTGATTTTCTTCACTCATTTTCCAGGGAATAATTCTTCCTCAATAATTCAAGTAATGCATGATTAAGATTAACATAATTATTTAATTGCAGTGTGCGGGTGGATACCAGCATCTGTTTGTAAAATAAAACCATATTTGCCGCTTCAATTCTGTCAAGAGATTCCACATGCAATATTTGACCTTTATAAAAATTGCTGCTTTGCATATACCTGTTTATTACACTTAGCGATGAAGTGTCTGTATCCTTGTTTCGTAATTCATCGTACCAGCTCCAGTCAAAATGTTTCAGTAAAAAAGGCTTTATGGGATCTGCAAAAAACTGGTATTCCTGGTCATTTCGATACCGGATATTATTAATGCTTACACTCACATTACCAAACAGTTTCTGCAGTCCAATATTTTTGAAATTAAGGATGGCGCCCGAATTTCTTAGCTGCGTTAGTATGCCATCTTTAGGTTCAAAAGTATATGTATTTATAAGATAAAAGTCTTTAGTAAAAGCAGGATAAAAAAACTTTGGCAAGTCGGTGAGCGAGCTATCCTTAAAATAGGCACTTAAATGCTCCATTTCTTTTTCCTTATCAAGCCTCAGTAAAACCTTAGCCGCAACTACAGTTGAATCATCTTTTAGTTCGGTATATAGGCTCTGTGCAAATTCCTTTTCTCGATGCGATTCCGTTATATGCTCTCTTAAGTTTTCTGCTATAAAACCCAGTGTTACTGCAAGGAATATCATTAAGAATTCCAAAAAATATTCTTTGAAATTTTTCTTTTCTACATGGGGGTGATGATGTACTTCCATTTCTTTTATTTCGGCTTTATTTATTTCTTCATTCAGAATTGACGATTCACGATCCACGTCGTCTCTTCCATCTTGTGGATTTTCGTTTATTGCTTCTTCGTCACTCATCTATTATTATTTGGCATCAAGAAATTTCAACACTTTATTAATAAGTGCAACCCGCTTGTTTGTAAAAGGATGATCTGTCTGCCACACTTCGTAATCGAAATAATTATGATTATCATTTTTAAGTGATGCAGCCAATGCCTTATTCCTGTTATGTTCATCGATCATAATAATCTGTTTGTTTGAAAGCGCGGCTGTATCATTCTCTATATTATAATATGTACGGTTTGTTATCACCGGCTCATACATTTGCTGTAGCGGTGTATTTAAAACAAAATAAGACAGGTCTGCTTTATGGTCGTTAAGTAATCCGGTGAGCTGCTTTTCCGTTTTTACATCTTTAAAATCTGCATAGATATCCCATGTTGACAAGGCAAAACCTTTTATGATACCGGGCAATTGAGCCAATACTTTTAAACATACCCATGCGCCCATACTATGCCCAAACAGGACAATATTTGACGTATCGATTCGCAAAGAGTCCTGGTATTTTTTGCAGAAGTCAACTACGTTTGCCACATCCTGAACACAGTTTGAGAAGCTGAAATGTCCCTGGCTTCCCCACGAGCCACGGTAATCAAAATAAATAACATTCCATCCATGTGCCCGCACTACCTGGGCCAGGTCAAGGTTGCGTTCATTGCCGGGGTAACCGTGCAATAGTAAAAGCGTCGGATGCTTTTGCCGGCCATTCGCTCTATAGATAAAGCCTGCAATTAAAGATTTTTCTGATGGTATAAATAACTCAATTGAACCTGCAGGCGATACATTGTCCCAGGTAATATCTTTTAATATTATTGAATCGGGAGATTATGCGTGTGCATGCGGTGCAACGAAAAGTAAAGTAATGCTTAAGATTGACGACAGGATTTTTTTCATATTATTTCTTTATTCATTTTCCAAATCATATTTTTTTGTCATAACTGCATTAATCTTATTGCTTTCTCGTTTTCGGTGTTTAAATGTCATTCATCTTTGAGATGTAACAAGATCATTGTCAAAACAAGAAATCCAAGAATTCTTTCAGCAGCAGCTAAGCCATTCCATGCGGCGCTTTGCCACATGGCAAACCATTCTCCGCCTATAACCTCAAAGCCTAAAAACCAGATGATAATACCAATGGTAATTCCTGCCACGCTCCAGTTTTTCGAAGCATGAAAAACTATTGAGCTGCTCTTTAGATTTTTAAAAAGTAGCCAGCTGCCTTTAATACAGCAAAATGCCATAAGGGCCTCCATAATAATTATTAAAATGTATGAAGCATGAAAAGCATACCTATTGTTTATACTCCTGTAATGAATATCGCTTCCCGGAAAAGTGGTATCCATTTTAAGAACATGCTCCACGAAGGAATAATTGCTGGAATAATCGGTAACATTATCAAGGACAACAAGGAAAGCCATTAATCCAATACCCGCGACAGCAGTTGCTTTTACGAGGCGCAGGAGAAATGATGTTGCATACATATATTACAATTTATTTTTTATCGCTTGATTAATTTTAAACGGTATTCTTTTTGAATTAATAAATAAGTATCCGCAAAAAAACCTGAGCTCAGCTTCATCAACAGGATTGTCATCGCCAGGTTCGTCATCGTTCATCTCATCGCTGCTGCGTGGCCTTTACTTATTTGCTCCCATTCCTCCTATTATTAACCAACCTTTACCTGTCTTTTTCCAGGTATGGGTTATTTTGATATTACTTGTTTTCACCACGTCATTTTTTTCATTTGTCCAGGTTTGCGTTACATCATATAATGCAATTACGATGTCATCAAATACATTTTCTACTTTCCGCGTTAACTGGTAATTGTAAACACCGCTTTTATCTTTATACAATTCCATCAGCCAATCCGTAATATGCTCCTTGTTTCCAATAATATTATTACTCGGGTAACCGATAAAGTTTTCATCCCATAAAGAACGATACGCTTCGAGGTTTTTTTCTTTTACATATTTCCAGTAGTTCTCTTCCATTTGCCAGATTTCATTTTTGATTTCGTCCACCGAAGCTGAATTATCACTTACACTATTAATTTCTATCCAATAACCATCCGGGTCCTGGAGGTAAATCTGCTTCACGCCATCCGCTCTTATATTAACGGTACCAGCCTTGCCGGGCCAATCGGACCAGGCAATCTTCATATCTTCCAACTTCATTACAAAGGCATCGAAATACTGCGTTGTTAATGCAAGATGAACGGCTTTATTGATAGTAACATTTTCTTTAACGATGGAAATAAGATGCAGCTCTTTACCTTCTCCCAGTGAGAACCAACGTATGCCATCCATTTTGGTGCGGTTGGTCATTTCATTTAGCTGCAAAACATTTGCATAAAATTCAGCAGAGCGGTTTACATCTTTTACTGACAATGCCAGGTGATTAAAAGTGAAATCAAAACTTTTGTTCTCCTGTGCCCACACCATGCATGTGCATACAAAAGATATGGCGAGCATTGTTATTCTTTTCATTGATTAAATTTTAGGTATAAAGTTTATCGTCCTACGTTTTTAATATTTTGCTTCTATTCAAAAAAAATTACAAGTAACTCAGCCACCATTTATATTTATGTGTTTGTTTGTACTTATCAAATTGTTTGCAGATGGGATAGAGCAGTGCTATCAAGGCAATCCATATTAAGTAAACAACCCAAAGAGAAACTCCATAGCCTTTCATGCCAGGCACAAAAGCTATCCAGTTAGGCAAAACAAATAACCTCCAGCCAAAACCCGAAAGCTGGGCAAAAACCATTGCGAGAATATGGATAAGATAAAGATGAAGGATGTAATAGTAGAATGGAACCCTTCCAAACGTACAAAAGAAATTTACCACTCTTCCTTTCAGATTCTCGGAGTTCGCAAGAAATACTATACTAACGCCCAACGTCATTAGTAAATACAATAATGATGGCGGATATTTGGCGGGGTTTAAAAAAGAAATAAGCTCTTTAGATACGGTATCATAATGTTTCCATGGCGACGGATTTCCATAAAAATTTGTCCATCTTAAAACTATAAAAAGAAGGACTGCAGAAAACCCGATGATATTGAATATTTTTTTTCGCCTGGCGGGATCAAATGGTTTATCGTAAAATTTACCAAACCAATAGCCAAGCGACATAACGGCTATCCACGGAACAAGAGGATAACCCACAAGGAGATGAGGATTGCCGGATGCATTAAAAAGTGTTTGCTCGTGAAGTACGGCCCAAAACACGCTACCTGTATAATGGGTATTGTCAAGAAGATTGTGCCCGAAAATCAACAGGCAGCTAAACAGCAAAATATATTTTAGCGGAAGATGAACGAGGGCTGCAAGCACAATCATGCTTACTCCAAGCGACCATATAACCAATAAACCAAAAGTTCTGAACTGAATATCGAAATACCATGCAAAGCCTACGATAATCAGCTCAACAAAAATTAACCAAAGGCCACGCTTAATTAAAAAACTAGATAGCTCTTTTTTCTCTTTCCTTCTGCCAACAAAAAATGCCGAAAGCCCTGCAAGAAAACAAAACGCAGGCGCACAAAAATGAGTTATCCATCTTGTAAAAAAAATGGGCAACGTAGTTTGTGTTGGATCAGCCGGACCAAAAAAATTAGCAGAATAATGGAAATAATCTCTAACATGATCAAGCGCCATTATCACCATTACCAAACCTTTTAAAAGGTCAACAGATTGAATCCTGTTTTTTGCGAGTGATGTCATTTGATTATAGTGTTAAGCAGTTTTTGATAATTTGTTTTAATAAACCATACTTTTATTCGTACACCAGTCAATCATTTTTTTACGATCATTTCTGTTACAATATTTTAGTCTGGAACCGGAACTATTTTTTTCTTTTGAAAAATCCTGGTCATAAAATAGATGGCAGATACCACTGCGATAAAAATGATTGTCGAAATAATTTCCTTCTGGCTTAAACTTGTAAGTAACCAGATGATGGCAGCAATACCAATTAGTGGAGTGATTAACCCGCCCGGCGCTTTAAATGTTTTTTCTGAAGCAGGCTTTTGCATTCTCAACTTAATTGTCGCAAAAATAACGGCAAGGTAAATAAGCAGTATTGCAGCACTTGCCAATACAGCTAAATCTTTAAACCCACCAGAAATTGAAAAAATAAAAATTAGCGCAGCGTAGGTGATTACTGCCAGGTGTGGTGTGGCAAATTTAGGATGCACTTTACCAAGAAACTTTGGAAATAATCCATTGTTCGCCCCGGCAAATAATACCCGCGGAGTCGCAAGAACATCACCACTTACGCAGCCGAAGCAGGAAATAGCTGCGGTAATTAATAAGATGGTAGCTCCCGCCGGCCCAACTATTTTGCCTGCAACTGCCGCCAGGGGAGCATTTTTAAATTCTGCTATTTGTGCGCCCAATATTCCTTGTGTTACCGTTTGCAGCAGCACATATATTACGAGTATCGTGAGGCCTCCCACCAAGATACCGAAGGGCACCGTTCGTTTGGGATTTTTGAATTCGCCGCTTACTCCAAGCGATGTTTCGAACCCGGCAAAGGCAAAAAATAAAATGAGGGAGGCATCACCAAATGTTTTTAACGAAGGGATATGTTCCCAATGGAGATTGGAACCCTTAATATAGCTGAAGCCAAAAATGATAAGTCCAAATAGTGGAAGTAATTTCAGGATGGTAATTATCTTAAGGAGTTGAACGCTTTGTTTTGCCCCCCGGACATTAATTAGTACCATAAACCCAAGCACCACAAAAAAGAAAACGCCACGAGTCAATGGATCTAAAAACGCAGGAAATAAAACGGAAAGAGAATCGGCAATGATATTCATCAATGCAGCACTGCTTAAAATACTCCATCCAAAAAAGTATAACCAGTTAACAATATAACCGGCAAAATCACCGAATGCAGCCTCTACGTAGCTATAAGAACCACCGCTGGCCGTAACCCGGCTTCCAATTTCTGCATAACATAACAGAATTGCAGCAAGCATAATGCTGCAGAATATATAACCGAATATGCCAAAAGCTCCCAGTTCGATAGCTACAATTGCAGGCAGCGCAAAAATGCCTGCACCAATTACCCCGTTTACGAGCGTGAGTGCAAGACCAGATACACCTACTACTCTTTTTAGTCCCTCATCAGTATTTGCCGTTGGCATGGTAAGTTGGCTTTGTGTAAATTAATCGCTTGTGTAAATAATATTATATTACTTCGAATCATTGGCTTTTAATACCCTTAAGAAATTGCCACCCAAAATTTTATTGATGTCCTTTTTGTTGTAACCTTTTTCAAGCAATGCTTTTGTAATTAACGGGTATGAAGTAACATCATCCAGTTGCTGCGGCGTAAGGTTGATTCCATCAAAGTCAGAGCCCAGGCCAACGTAATCAACACCGACTAAATTGACGATGTAACTGATATGATCAATAAGCATAGAAAGTGGTGGCCGTATGTTTTTTACTTCGCCGGCATATTTATGATATATTGAATCCATTGCATAAAACTCAACCATTCCGCTTTTTAAAAGCGAATCGTATTCTGTCGCATGTTCTTTAAAAAAAGTCGTTTCTTTTTTACCAAAAGTGCTATCAATAAAACCAGGGTTAAAATTTACCTGAATCACACCCCCGTTTTTCGCAATGGCTTTTATCTGGTCGTCTTTCAAATTGCGGCGGTGAGGCGTAAGAGTATAAACAGAACTGTGCGACGCAATAATAGGTTTATTCGTCGTTGCTATTACATCCCAAAAAGTTTGGTCGCCTGCGTGACTAACGTCTACGATCATCCCAAGTTGATTCATGCGATGAATAACTTGTATACCGAATTTTGTAAGACCTTTTTTACCTTCTGAGTTTAAACCTCCTCCTTTCGATGAGTCTGCGGAGGCCTCATCTGCTGCACTCGTAGCCCATGAAGGTGAAATGTTGTGCGTCAGGGTTAAATATCTGGCACCACGATTATATAGGGAATCTAATTTATTCAAATCATCTTCTATCATGTGTCCGCCTTCTACACCAAACATGGCTGCTATTTTATGTTCCTTCACGGCTTTCAACAATTCTCTATAGTTAAAGACCTTCACGATTTTATCCGGGTTACGTGCGGCTACGGCATCAAGGCTATCCATTTCCCTGTTAGCATACGCAAATGGATTTTTTGCATCGCCATCACAATACACAGAAAAAATTTGCACATCTAAACCACCTTTTTTCCATCGTGCCAAATCACTATGTGTTATGCCGGCCAAATCCTTATCGAACACTATTCCTATATCTGCCGCCTTCATAAGTATATCGTTGTGTGTATCTACCACAATTGCTTTGTTGTGAATTTTTTGATAGGATTGGGCATGGATTTGCTGAGTAAAAAATATGCTGAGAAGGAATAATATTTTTTTCATTTTGCATCTATTTTTTTCATTTTAAATTATTTCTTAAAGCCATTCATAGCTCCAATTTATTTTCATTTTGAAATTAATTTGTGGTGTATCCCGGTTCGTGAACACATGTATCCGGCGTCTAATTAATCCTGCCTGGCATCCAGGCCAAAAGTATTTTCTACAGCCTCGTACCAATCATCATCAGTAGCGGCATTCCAATCTACCCATTCTTCATCGGTCATGCTTTTTCTCCATGCAAGGAAGGGTATTGCATCTGGACCGACAGGATGACGAAGCTGCCACGTTCCGCTTTCTGCTATCTCAAAAATCTTTTCCGCTACCATGGAAGGTTGCGTGGGCGTTTTAAGTGATGCTGCAAAAAGGCCGGCAAAGCGTTTTGTTTGCGAATCCATTTCAGTCTCGTCCGTACCCAGATCCCTGGCCATCTTTGTATCGATAATGCCCGGTTCTACAATTCCTACGCGTATATTAAAAGGCTTTACTTCACCGGCAAGAGCCTCACTCAGAGCTTCGACGGCAAATTTGCTTGCGGCGTAAGCGCCCAAAGGAATACTTGCTATTTGCCCGGCAACAGAAGCAATATTAATAATACAACCACTCTTGCTATTTCGCATTGAGGGCAGTATAGATTTTATGCACCGGATCACACCAAAATAATTTGTCTCCATTACAGATTTAAAATCTTCTATAGTCAACGTTTCAATAGAACCATGGCGCTCGATACCTGCATTATTTACAAGCACGTCTATGGCACCATTCTCCTGGAGTATGGCCGCAATGCCCGTCTTAACTGATTCATCAGAATCTACATCCATAGCCGAAATAGTGATTGGCAAGGATTCATCTTTGATAGTTTGCTTAAAAGCGTTCGCATTTTCGGGATTGCGCATAGTTGCAAAAACTTTATAGCCAGCCCGTGCAAAAGTCAAAGCTGTTTCGAGGCCGATACCTTTACTTGTTCCTGTAATAATTACTGATTTCATTTTTTTTGTTTTAGTATTTTATGATTAATCAAACTCGTTGCTGTAGTTCGTGCCCTCACGAAACATTTTTAATTTTTTGTCTTTCGGTCGTGGACGCACGAACCAGGCGTCGCCACGGAGAACAAATAATATTATTTCATTTTGTTTTCGTCATGAGCACATCAATTTTATAGGAAGACCACATGATAAACTATTTGATGAATCACAAATCCGGAAATCGCAACAAGGTATGGCTGAAATTTTCTCTTGTTTTTCATGTCGTAAAATATGAGACTAATAAGTATCGAATAAATAATTCCATACTGAACATTTTGCGTAAACAATTCAGACCATCCTAACAGGTTAGGCCCGATGCGACCAACTGTTGGCCCTAATAAAACCAGGGCGGATGCAATCATGTACCTCATATGTTTAGATCTAATTTTCCTGTTATAGATAGCCAAAGAATAAAATGCAATTAGTAACGCACCATCACCTAATGGAAAAAATAAATTTGCAATGTTTTCGGTACGAACGATCTTAATGATTTGTGGAATGAATGATAAAATAAGTAGTGGAAAAACTATGTAAGAAAGTTTGCCAACTGTACGATGAAGGGCCAGCTTTTTATTAAAAATTAAAAAAGGTTGAACAATCAGCATTAGAACCCACACGGAAGCGATGAAGGCATGTAAGTGAACATACCCATTTATGTTTTCACTAAAGTTTGGAAATGGCTGAAAATAAGATTTATAAAAACCTGCGAATATTAATGGAATTAATAAAAGCAAATAGTAACCAAGGTATTTATATGTCTTGTCCATTTTTATTTTTTAGAGTTCCCTATTTACCATTATTCCATTCATTATTCTTTCTATCCACGTCGGGCAATACATTTTCAGGGTCAAGTAATACTTTATCAATTTTTTTTGTTGATGGATATTTAAAAGTCCAGGTACCACCACGCTGCCATATTTCTACCGGTAATTGCATCGTTGACGCCTCGCCGTTAGCTTGAATCACTTTTACAATAACAGGCATAATCATTTTTCCTTTGTTTTCAATAGTAATCAAAGCCCCTTTGGGCGGATCATTACCAACATAATTTAGGGCAGTGATGGCCTGATCCAGTGTCCAGTTGGTAAAGAACCACTCTTTCCAGAACCAGTTTAAATCCTCGCCGGCAGCGTTGTTCATACAATTAAAAAAGTCGTAAGGTGTGGGATGTTTAAATGCCCAGGCTTCGGTATATTTCCTGAAAGCATAATCGAACCTGTCTTTTCCTAAAACCTGGTAACGAAGCAGCTTTAATCCATAAGCAGTTTTACTATAAAACTGGGTGCGCTCTCCCTCGTCCTGGCTCATCGCTTCAGGCAAAGTCATCAGCGGGTAATGGCGATCGGGCAATGAGGCTACATCGAGATAAGAGAAAAAATCTTTTTTAATAAAAAGCGGATCTTTTACATATTCTCCTGTATTAAAAATTTCGTTGGCTTCCAGGTTAATAAATGTATTGATGCCCTCGTCCTGCCAGCCATATCTTCTTTCATTGCTTCCTACAATCATAGGGTACCAGTTATGGCCAATTTCATGAGAGATTAAAAACCATAAACCCGCATTCTTTTCCTTGTAATCATTAAAGGTCATACCGGGATATTCCATTCCGCTTACAGGCCCGGCAATGCTAATGGCACTGTTCCAGGGATATTCAAAATATTGTTTAGAATAAATCTCTACACTATTTTTTAAATATTCAGTTGATCTTGACCAGGCATCTTTGCCTGAGCTTTCAGGAGGATAAGCCGACATGGCTATGGCTGTATGCCCCGAAGGCAGATTTATTTTTGCTGCATCCCATACCAATGCTGCGGAGGCCGCCCATGCAACATCGCGGCTGTTATTCATTTTAAAATGCCAGGTAAGATTTCCTTTGGAAGTCGGGCGCATCAATGGCTTTCCAATTTCATCAGCTTTAATAATATAAACAGTTTTATCACTTTTTTCAGCATGTGAAAGTCTTTTTATTTCTTCTGCAGTTAATACCTGTTCAGGATTTTGCAGATCGCCGGATCCGTAGATGATCATTTCCGAAGGTGCTGTAATGTAATAATCGAAATTCCCGTACGCACAATAAAATTCACCGGCGCCTAAATACGGCAATGTATTCCACCCTTCCACATCATCATACACACACATCCGTGGATACCATTGGGCTATTTCATAAATCACCCCTTTGTCAGTATACATTCTTCCCATTCTATCACTCCCATATCCGGGAATAGCAAAACTGAAATTTATTTTTACAGATAATTTTCCTCCCTTTGGTAACAATTGATCATTTAAGCGAACCTGCATCCTGGTGTCTGTTATCAGCGGTTGTACTTTGTAGATTTTCCCGTTATAAGTAATCGTTATATCAATAATTTGAATGCCACCACTAAAACCTTTCGATTCAAACCTGGCGCCAGAAACTGGCGTTGTTAATGTGCCTCTTGATGCCGGATCAAAAAGATTCTGATCCAGTTGCAGCCATAAGTAATCCAGCTTATCGGGACTGTTATTTGTATACGAAATAGTTACATCGCCGGTAACGCTGGTATCTTTTTCGCTTAATGTTGCATGTATCAAATAATCAGCGCTGTTTTGCCAATACAAAGAACCGGGTGTTCCTTTGGCCGAACGAAATTGATTACCAGCTATTGGGTTAAAGGAAGGCAAATAAAAATCCTGGGGGTTGTATATCACTACATCCTGTGCCCGCGAAAAACAAATCCATAATAATTGCAGACAGGTCAATAAAATCTTTTTCATTAGGGTATTTTTTAATTTGTTAGTGGTTGGCATATTTTATTCGAAGCAAACAGACTGGTTACGTGATTCGTGTCGTCATGAACCATTTTTAATTTTGTTGTTTTTTCCACGAAGGCATTTAAGTTAACAAACACATTTATGTTTTCACCAAAG
The DNA here is from genome assembly GCA_038258875.1 of Chitinophagales bacterium. Lineage (GTDB taxonomy): Bacteria > Bacteroidota > Bacteroidia > Chitinophagales > Chitinophagaceae > Ginsengibacter. The sequence goes on along the minus strand of JBBSPK010000036.1, from coordinate 245 downwards.
TTTGGAAATGGTTGAAAATAAGATTTATAAAAACCAGCAAATATTAATGGAATTAATAAAAGCAAATAGTACCCAAGGTATTTATATGTCTTGTCCATTTTTATTTTTGACTTTACTCTTTACCACTATTCCATTCATTATTCTTCCTATCCACGTCGGGCAATACATTTTCAGGGTCAAGTAATACTTTATCAATTTTTTTTGTTGATGGATATTTAAAAGTCCAGGTACCACCACGCTGCCAT
>JBBSPK010000035.1:0-22106 GCA_038258875.1 Chitinophagales bacterium | reverse complement strand
TAATTTTTATAGCCTTAAAGAAAATCTGTCACTCGCAAACGAAGTGTATGATGTGATAAGATTGCAGTACCGCTCGGGCGTTAAAACATACCTGGAGGTTATCAATGCAGAAACGGATTTAAGAACGGCACAAATAAATTTTTATAATGCTTTGTACCAGCTTCTTTCAAGCAAAGTAGATGTTGCGCAATCATTAGGTAATCTTAATTATTAAAAAATAATACACATGCATTTTAAAAGCAATCATATTTATATTCCCTTATTATTTCTTGTTACATCGTGTGGCGATAAAAACAGCCAACAACAGGGGCCGCCGCCCGCTACGCCTGTAACTGTTACAGAAGTAAAATCAACCGATGCAGTATATTATGATGAATACCCGGGCATCACTACAGCATTAAATGAAATTAAACTCACCTCGCAGGTAAGCGGGTATGTTACCGGAATGTATTTTAAAGATGGAGATAAAGTACATAAAGGCCAGCAGTTATATTCGATAGATGCTGAGGTTTACCGGGCAAATTATCAACAGGCTTATGCAAACCTCCAGGTACAAGAATCGAATTTATTAAAATCGCAGAAAGACGCAGATCGTTATCACGAATTGGACAAGCACGATGCTATTGCAAAGCAACAAGTTGATTATGCCGATGCAGCTTTGGAAGCCGCAAAAAAACAGGTGGCTGCAGCTAAGGCGAATGTTTCCGGCGTGTCAGCCAATGTAAAATTTTCGAATATTTATGCGCCTTTCGCCGGCACAATTGGAATATCACAGGTAAAAAAGGGAACCGCTGTTGTTGCGGGGCAAACAGTCTTAAATACGGTTTCTACCGATAACCCGATGGCTGTGGATTTTACAGTAGATCAAAAACAGATATACAGGTTCATTCAATTACAGCAAAATGGTTCTAATGCGAAAGACTCTGTTTTTTCAATTGCTTTCGGCGGCGATTTATATCCTTATCCTGGCAAAATAAGTTTAATAGACCGTGCGGTTGACCCTCAAACGGGAACAATAAAAACGAGGTTGGTTTTTCCTAACGATAAGGGAATGCTTAAGGCCGGCATGAATACGACCGTTCGTGTTAAAAACAGTGCCTCTGTAAAATCAACCATCATTCCATACAAAGCAGTAACAGAGCAGTTGGGAGAATTCTTTGTATACGTGGTTGGAGACAGCAATAAAGTATCACAACAAAAAGTAGAATTAGGAAAACAGATAGGTGCAGGTATAATTATTAAAGATGGATTGAAAGAAGGGGACAAAATAGCAGTAGAAGGAGTTCAGAATTTGCATCAAGGTTCAGTTATAACGACTGCGCCCCCACAGCCAGCGCCTTCTGCACAGCAAACCAAAAAGTAAACGTTGAAAGATGACAAGTTGAATGTTTTTAATTCGTGTAATTCGAAATAATTAGTGCAATAAAGATGAAAATTAGTGCAATAAAAAATAAATGATCGCAGAAACTTTTATAAGACGCCCGGTAACGGCAATTGTTATATCGGTAGTAATCGTGCTTGTGGGTATTATTGCCATGTCAACCTTGCCCATAGCGCAATATCCTGACATTACACCTCCTACGGTAAATGTAACCGGGCAATTTACCGGTGCTGATGCAAGGACAGTGGAACAAACGACTACCACGCCAATGGAGACGCAGATAAACGGCACACCCGGTATGTCTTATATTACCAGCAACAGCACTTCAAGCGGGCAAAGCAGTATAAACGTAGTTTTTGATGTAGGCACCGATGTTAATATTGCGTCTCTTGACGTGCAGAACCGTGTTAGCATTGCACAACCTGGTTTACCGGATGCAGTAAAGCGATTAGGTATTACCGTTAGAAAGCGTAACCCAAGCATCATGGTGGCGCTCGCGTTTTATTCACCTAAAGGAACGCACGATTCTAAATTTGTCGGCAACTACGTAAATATCTACATGAAAGATGCCTTGCAGCGTGTGGAGGGTGTGGGCGATATTGTTTCCCGCGGCGATGATTTCGGAATGCGCATATGGCTAGACCCTGAAAAGCTTGCCGCACTTGCCATAACACCTTCGGATGTGACGGCTGCTATAACTGAACAAAACCTGCAGGTTGCCGCCGGCACTGTTGGCGGTAATCCACAGCCGGCGTTGCAAAGCTTTGAGTACAGCGTTATTACCAACAGCCGCCTCAACACAGTTGATCAATTCAAAAATATTATCGTAAGAACCTCTCCTGCCACCGGCAACATTGTTTACATGAAAGACATCGCCAGGGTAGAATTAGGAAAGTTTGATTACGGAAATTACCCGCTGGTAGATGGTAAGCCGGGGGCCTTCCTATTACTATACCAGGCCCCCGGCGCCAATGCTTTAGAAACCTATGAGCGAATAACTAAAACCCTTGTCGAATTAAAAAAATCTTTCCCAAACGATATCGACTATTCAATTCCGCTGGAGACAGTTTCCGTGGTGAAAACTTCCATAAGAGAAGTTGTTTTTACACTTCTCGAAGCATTAACTCTTGTTGTATTGGTGGTATTTTTATTCCTTCAAAACTGGAGGGCTACACTAATTCCTGTATTAGCTATCCCGGTTTCCCTAATCGGAACTTTCATATTTTTTATTCCGTTTGGTTTTACAATTAATACGCTTACCCTGTTTGCATTTGTGCTCGCAATTGGTATCGTGGTGGATGACGCTATTGTGGTGGTAGAGGCTGTTCAGCACAATATAGATTTCGAAAACATGTCTCCCAAAGATGCAACCAGGAAGGCTATGAAAGATATTTCCGGACCTGTAATAGCCATCGCTTTGATTTTGGCAGCAGTGTTTGTGCCGGTGGGTTTTATCCCGGGAATAGTGGGACGTTTGTACCAGCAATTCGCAATCACCATTGCAGTATCAGTTTTGATATCTGCATTTGTTGCCTTATCACTTACACCCGCTTTGTGTTCGACCATGCTAAAACATTCAAAGGGTGAGGAAGAAAAAAAGAATTTACTGGAAAAGTTTTTTGCGTCATTCAATAAATTTTTTGGAAGAGTAAATGCATCCTATACAAGAGGTGTTGCCAAATGGATAAGAAAAACGCCTTATGTATTAATTTTTCTTGTCGTTTTATTTGTCGGGTTATTTTTTCTTTTCAAAAACAAGCCGACAGGTTTTATTCCTACCGAAGATGAAGGCCGATTGTATGTAACCTATGAAATGCCTGAAGCAACCTCTACTACAAGAAGTGTTGAAATGCTGAGACAAATCATGGCAAGAGTTCGCACCATTCCGGAAGTAAGAACCTTAGGTGGTTTGGCCGGATTAAATATCATCAGCTTTTCAAATAAGTCTAACGTAGGAACCATGTTTGTTTTATTGAAGCCATGGGATGATAGAAAGGGGAAGGAACACGGTATACAGAGTATCATTTCACAGATTCGTGCAAAAACAGCAGACATAAAAGAGGCAAGAATTTTAGCCATATCGCCGCCTGCAATCCCGGGGCTCGGTGCAACATCGGGTTTTACTTTTGAAATACAACAAACCACCAGCACAGATAGCATACAGGATTTTGAGAAAGTAACAAGAAACTTTTTAGCAGAATTAAGCAAAAGGCTGGAGATTGGGGCAGCCTATACTTTTTTTAATTCACATACACCCAGCTACCAGGTTGATGTTGATCGCGATAAGGTAAAACAATTGGGCGTTTCGCTGGCAGATGTTTATACAACTTTGTCAACGCTTTTAGGAAGCTCCTACATAAATGATTTTAATTTATACGGGCGAAATTTCCGGGTGGTAGCGCAGGCAGACAGCGCTTCACGTTCTTCGCTTAGCGAGCTCGAAAAATATTATGTACGCAACAGCCAGGGAAATATGATTCCGTTAAGCTCATTAATTACAAGTACTTTAATAGAAAGCCCCACATTAATATCGCATTATAATGTGTACCGGTCAATCGAGATAAATGGCAATGCAAAAGATGGATACAGTAGTGGCGAGGCAATAAATGCTTTACGGGAAACCGCTGCAAAATATTTACCGGCCGGTTATGGATATGAATTTTCAGGCATGAGCCGTGAAGAGATAAAAGCCGGCAGCAGCAGCACAACCATCTTTGCAATATCAATTGTTTTTGTATTTCTCTTTCTTGCCGCCCTGTATGAAAGCTGGTCAATTCCTTTTTCAGTGCTCTTTGCAGTACCTATCGGTGCATTGGGTTCTATAATTACCCTTACTTTTCTTCCTAACCTTTCCAATAATATTTATGCTCAAATAGGCCTGATAACATTGATAGGCCTTGCTGCAAAAAATGCAATTCTTATCGTTGAATTTGCCAAAGAAAGAGTGGATATAGGAATGGATGTTGTAAAGGCTACTATAGCAGCCGTAAAATTGCGGCTACGCCCCATCGTTATGACCTCCCTTGCATTCATTCTGGGAGTTCTTCCATTAGCATTTGCAACCGGCGCTGCAGCAGAATCACGCAAAACGATAGGCTGGACGGTATTTGGCGGAATGCTTGCTGCAACTACTCTTGCAATATTCGTAGTTCCTGTATTATTTGTATTGATTACAAGAATTTCGTACGGCAAGAAAAAACTTGCAAAGCTGCATGAGGGTTATTATCCTGAAGAGCATAAGGATTTTGAGTCGTGAAATTTCAGGGGAGCAAATTATGGAGTTATCGGATAAGGATTGGATTGTCCTAACGACAAGACGGAATTTATAACATTAGCTTGTCGATTATCAATCGCTGAATTTTATGAGAGGAACATGTAATATCATAAATTTACGTGTTTGAAATTGCCTTTGCACAAAGTGCCTGTTAAAATACCTGTTCGGGTTCGCATGCTGGAGCAGTTTGGTATTGATGTTGCCGAATGCGCTTGTTGTATAAACAAAACATTGCAGTTGATAAAAATATTTTGTCCCTGGAAACATTGGAGTGATGGATAAAAATTATGGAAGGAGACAGTTTTTATTGCGGGTAAACGGCAACGTTAGGCAACGTAATAAAAGAGATATGTCGTGTGATATAAAAATGCGGCCAAATTTTTTTCCACAAAATATAAAACCTTAATTTTAAAATGCTGAAGGGTGATGAGTGAATGAAATACAAACAAAAACCTATTCCGATTAAAAACAATACTGATCGCTATCGGATAAAAATAAACAAATAGAAAAAAGAAGGCTGATACTTTATACCAAATAGCAAAACTTACGGCGGCATCAGTCAACTCAAAAGTATACCGCAAAGCCCCGCAGGCACCTTTTAAAAGCGGGGCTTTATAAGGGGGCTGTGCGGATACTTTTCTATATGTTGTGCGTCACCTTGTTGGACACCATTATAATTAATTTGACACCAAAATTATAGTTTCTATTTATGGAAACTATCCTTATCTTCGCAGAAACAGTTTAATTGCGACACTTTCAGACAAGATTTTTAGAAGAAGCAGATAAATTCATTGCTGGACTTGACCCAAAAGCGGTTAAGAAGATTTTCTATAATATCGACTTAGCGGAACAAACAAATGACCCAAGACTTTTTAAGAAGTTGCAGAAAGACATTTGGGAATTGCGAGTTCTATTTGGTGGCAGGCAAATTCGCCTACTTGCTTTTTGGGATAAGACAAACGAAGAAGAAATTTTAGTTTTAGCGACGCATGGTTTTATTAAAAAAGTCGACAAAGTGCCTGCAAACGAAATTGAAAGAGCAATTAATATCAGGACAAAATATTTTGAAAGCACATCAAAAAAATAATATCATGGCAAAGACAGCAATAAAATCGTATTCACTTGCCGAGATGAAAGATAAATACGTCGGTAAGACTGGCACTAAAGAGAGAGACCAATATGAATATGAACTTAACATGGACGTATTAAGTCACATGATTAAAAAGGCAAGACAAGAGCGTAACTTGACCCAGGAACAACTTGGAAAGCTTGTGGGTGTTCAGAAAGCACAAATCTCTAAACTGGAAAGCAGTGCTAATAGTGCCACTATTGACACAGTTCTCAAAGTGTTTAAAGCATTGAAAGCAGACATTCATTTTAATGTGACAATTGAAAATAGACAACTCCAATTATCGTAAGACAGAAAGGCGAACCCACAACAATCGGCTTGCTGCTATGCTGGCTTGACGTTGTAACAATCGGCTGCAAACGTCAACTTTTTTCAGGACGGGGTCAGTTTTTCAATCAGGAGCAGTTCCGGGCTGGACGAGCAATGAATACCAGCACAGCAGAAAGCCCTAACGTTAGGGGTAATGACTAACCTGCAAAAGCAATTGAGCTATGATTTATCAATATATAGCCCCAGGACCAACCTTACGGGAATTTGTAAGAGATTATTTAGTAGCTCATTTTGTGTTTGATAAAAATCAGCCTATTCCCTTTAAGCCATACTCCCCTAAGCCAGAACAAACTATTACCTTCCTTGCGAAAGGTAATTTAACCATAATAAATCCACTGAGTGGAAAAACACAGAAAGCACCCGCAGCCTCCATATGCGGTCAGCAAGTATCAAGGTATAACTTTTACTTAACTCCTGAATATCTCATGTTAAGGGTTCACTTTCACCCGGGTGCTCTTTATCGCTTACTTCGCATTCCTCTTTCTGAATTTACTGATAATTGGTTGGATGCGGAGCCTGTAATAAGTCGTGAAATAACCGAAGTAAATGAACGGCTTGCCAATAGCCCGGATTATGTTCACATGATTGAAATTGTAGAGAATTATTTAATAACAAAAATTAAAAAAGTAAAAACGGATATCCATTCCCTTGATAAAGTAGCATCGAATATACTTGCCGACCCATCTCGATTTTCTTTGGACTGGTTGGCCAGCCAGGCTTGTTTATGTCAGAGGCAGTTTAACCGTAAGTTTATTGAAAGAATGGGAGTTGGCCCTAAACTGTACAGCCGTATTGTCCGTTTTTATAGAGCGTATCAATATAAAGAAGTCCATCCTGATGAAGATTGGCTTACGGTTGCATTACTATTTGGTTATTCGGATTATCAGCACCTGGTAAAGGATTTTCAAGAGTTTGCACATGTAACTCCTAATTTGTGGATAGGGCAGGATAATCAATCTCCTGAAAGAATTTTACATCTTGAATAAGAATGTCTGTTTTATACCACCAGTATGACAGGGTGGTAATTTAGCTTTGTTCTTAAACAAAATTTTAAGATATGAAAAAGATAATCGTTACCCTCATAGTGATGGTAAATGCTTTTTGTATTTATGCTCAAAATACACAAGTCGAAACTGCAATTAGAAAATTAGAAGAAACTGAACACAAGGCAATGCTTGCAAGAGATACAGGAACTTTGCTGAAAATCTGGGCATCCGATTTTATAGTAAACACTCCGGCTAATCGAATTACCTTAAGCAGACAGGAGCTTTTTGATTTAGTAAGGGCGGGTATTTTTAACTACACTTCCTTCACCCGTGAGATTGAACAAGTTTTTATAAAAGGTGATATGGCAATTACAATGGGTAGTGAAGCAGTTGTACCTGTTGGCGATAATTCAAAAGCAGGTCAGACAATTAAAAGACGTTACACAAATATCTGGATGAAACAAAATGGTGTTTGGCGGTTAACGGCACGACACGCCAATGAACTTTGTCAGTAGTGCACGACAAATTAAAATGCGCCTAACATGCGGTTCCATTGTACCTAATACCCGCCAGAGGAGAGCCCCGTTATTGGCAAGAATGAGGCATAGCCAGCAGCCCTGCTTCTTATGCCTTTTAAAAGAATTATAAATTTTAAATTACTCAATCTTAAAATATATTACAGGCACAAGAACCTAAGCACAAATCTTAGCCTCATTCTTGCGCCATGAGAAGGTGGGATGCAGGAGGCAATCTATTTTACGCCTTTTTAGAAAAAAATTGAAGGGTTGATAAGTCGGGGTCAGAAATATTCCCATGCAAATTCGGAGCAGCATCAAGCTTTAAAAATGGCATTGCTAAAATAAAATTAAAGGGGAAATATATTGCTATAGATAAATCTGGAGGATATATAAATAAGGATGGAAATAAATATTGGGAAGATTAATCGACTTAATGAGATATAAAATTTTCTGCAAATGAATGAACAAGAGTTTTCTAATGGTAAATTAATTATTGAGTTAAAAAATAAATATTTGGCTGAAGTGGTTCAGCCATCATTTCCATTTATTAAATATTTTGGTAGTACATCTTGTAAAACGACATTTAATGGTAAGCCTGAAGTAGTTTTTGGTCACCCCAAGCATTATGATTATAAAGAAAATGAATATTGCTTTTCAGACTCAAATAAATTTATTCACTACACATCTCTAAAAAATTCAATAAGTATAATGAATGATGGATTTTTCAGACTAAATAGCCTTGCATATATGGATGATCCTCAGGAGTTACTTTACGCAGGCGATGAACTTTTAGGAAATTATGAATCTTTTGAATTAGACGCACTGAAAGAAGATGCTTTCAGTATCTCAATGTGTGAATACGATGAAAAGGATGAGACCGATAACTTTGACTCATGGAGATTGTATGGCGATAATGGAAATGGAGTAGGAATAGTTTTTAATTTTAGTTCTGACGTAAAGTGCTGGTCAGGAAATTATCTAAGTAGAATATATTATGGAAAAGGAAAAACAAACAACGATAGAATTGAAGTGACCACTGAAAAATTCAGAACTTTTAAAATTAATCATGACAGGTTCATTAAAGAAAATGAAAAGGAATTTGATTTATATTCAAGTCTTTTTGGAAGAAAAGGAAAAATACCTGAATGGATTGCAATTTTTTTAGCCTTCCATAAAAGCGGCCTATATATTCTTGACAATGAAATAAGATTTTTGAGACAAGGTAATAAGAACGGTGGTAATTCATTCACTATAAATCAACGCTGTGAACGAACTTTTTATGACAAATTGTTTATCAAAACAAAAGATAATCTTAATAGTATCAAAGAAGATACTAAATATTATCAGTTGAAAGCACAACCCAATATTTATGACCCTGCTTGGATTAGAGAAGCTACCCAGTCAAATCCTATTGTAGAAATTGAAAAAATTATTATTGGCTGCCGGCGTTCTAGCTTTTTTGATAAGTTGAAAAAAACATTTTATGAAGGCTTTATCGATAAAAATGGACAATCAATCAAAGTCGAACTATCTCTACTTTCCGAAGCATTTAAGTAAGTAATTTATAATTATTAATAAGAGCAAAGTAATGGTTCAATCAATCATTAAAGTGTTACTAAGCATTCTTTTCATTCTTTGCTTATTTCGGATGCCCTATGGATATTATCAGTCAATTCGCTTGGCAGGAATGTTAGGCTTCACTCTGTTAGCATATTTCAGCTATCAGCAGAAACAAAATGCATCAGTAATTATTTATATCGCTTTAGCAATTTTGTTTCAACCTTTTATAAAAGTAGCGTTAGGTAGAAATGGTTGGAATTTAGTTGATGTGATTGTAAGTATAGGATTAATTATTTCCCTTTTTATGAAACCTAAAAAGTTTTAAGAATCAGAAGATGGAACATAATAAATTAATAAAGTATGAATGCGACCTCCCTGGTTGAATTATCAGAGTGCTTAATAAACTACCGTAGGTTTAGTAGAAATTGGGGTTGGCAGACGGAACTACAATCGGCTGCAGTCCACTATCAGCAATAGTTCCAGCGTGACTTTCTTTAATCAGCTTTAGTTGTTATCTTCATCTTTTATAACAATATTGGGCTGAAGCTCTGGCTAACGTTTTTCAAATACCCGCCCATCGCCAAGCCCTTCCGTTGTGCTATGGCGACAACAACGGAGAAGCTGAAAACCGAAAAGAGTAAGCGAAAAATTAAATAAAATGAAAATGAAAAAATCCATGTTACTTATTGTTGCAATTTTCATTACTGGAAGTGCATACTGCCAAAGTTATACTCAAAAGTATAACAGTCTTTATCAACGGACAGACTTCTTTGACTCTAACGGAAGTTTAGTTGGTTATGCGAAAGAAAACACTTTATATAATCGATTGGAGTACTATGACGCATCTGGTAATTTGGTTAAATATGAAAAGCACAATGACCTTTACAAAAGAGACGAAACCTATGACCAGAATGGAAATCAAAAAGGTTATGAAAAGCAAAATGACTTGTATAATAGAACAGACAAATACGACCAAAACGGAAATCAAAAAGGTTATAAGAAATGGAACGACCTTTATAAAAGATATGATGTTTATGATGGAAATATTAAAGTTATTGGCTCCTATAAATGGAACGACTTATACAAACGATGGGATTACGAAGAGAGTTCTTATTGAATAAACTTCTGCAAGCATAAAACGCACGACTGACAGAACTCTATTTTCCGGCCTGCATAAATGCGTACCGTTAGCGCTCTTACCAAAAATTTTCGTTTGATTTTAAAAAACATACTATGGAATCAGTTTTTCAAAATCAGCTCACTTTTGAACCCTTAACGAAGCAAAACTGGAATAAGTTCGTTCAGCTTTTTGGTACAAAAGGAGCTTGTGGAAATTGCTGGTGCATGTACTATAGACTTAGTAAATCAGACTTTCTCAAAGGCAAATTAGATAATGGGAACAAACATGCAATGAAAAATATTGTATGGAAAAATAAGCCCACGGGAATACTGGCGTTTTATGAAGGACAAGCAATTGCATGGTGCGCATTTGCACCCCGGGAAGATTTTATTAAACTTGAAAACTCCAGGGCATTACTAACCATTACCCCACAAACCCATTGACTCCGTTACCGGCCTGATCCATATATTTCTAAAGCTGATAGGTTTACTTTTATCGCCGTGCGCCTGTAATTTTATAGGTGCAGGGCCATGTGCCTTTCCTTCATAGGTCGGGTGCCCAACATATTGTGTAGGACCTTTTAATTCAAAATTGTTCTGAACCAATATCCCGTTAAAAAAAGCGGTAACCCTTGCAGGACTTTTTAAAGAGCCATCATCATTGAAGCGTGGCGCAGTCCATATCACATCATAGGCCTGCCAAACTCCCGGTGCAAAATTTGCATTTACTAACGGTGGCGATTGCTTGTAGATGCTACCGGCCTGCCCGTTCACATAAGTCTTGTTATTGTAGTTATCGAGTATCTGCATTTCATACCCATCATCTCCTTTACCGATAGATGCCAAAAATAAACCGCTGTTACCACGCGCCTGGTCGGTACCTTCAATATCTTTTGGTTCCTGCCATTCAATATGAATTTGATAATCCATAAATGATTGCTTTGTTTGGATATTACCAGATTTTTTATTTACCGTAAGAACGCCTTTTTTAACTATCCAGTCTGCAGGTTTTGTGGTATCATCCGCTAAAACCCACTTATCTAAATTTTTGCCATCAAATAAAATAATAGCATCCGATGGAGCATCTCCACAGGATTTGCCCGGAGTAACTACCGGAGGAACAGGTGTATAAAATTCGGTGTCTTCGTGTTTCATTTTTTGTTGTGCATATCCAGCACTGAATCCAAAAATCAGTGATAAAAAAATCATTTTTTTCATGAGAAAAAGAAGTTAAAGTGAATATTTATTGTTTATTATTTCAATCAAAAGGAATGGCAATCGCTTGATCTTAAACTTATAAATGCATACAGGTAAGTAGTACGTAATAGTTATTTAGTTGCATTAAATTAAAAACTGTTTTCCAAAGTTCCCTTGGCTCTTATGAAAAGCTCACACACTCCTTTAATTCTTTCTCCGTGTAAGCGAGATTATATTGTTTTAAAACATCAGCAGGAACTCCATCCCACTGATTGGGCACATTGCCCATGTAACCAACATCTTTACCGCCAATTTTGGATGTATAGAACCCGGTCGCCGTCAGGTTACGCACCAGGTTAAAAAATGCGACACCTTGTTTCATTTCAGGTTTTGCTTTTTTGGGATAAGCAATTGCGTCAACTATTTGTATTTGCTGCTCCTTCGTACAATTTGCAAATCCTTTATTATAAAGATGAGAGGTTACCAAATTGAGCCAACGCAAACCTCCACGCATAGGCACCTGGTGCTCCGGCATATCCTTAACAATAAACTCAATGAAGTCAGGCACTTTCGCATCGGAAGCGCTACCGCTTACATCATCTTTTGGAATGATGATGTCTGCAAGAACAGTTATCATTGCCATTTCTTCGGGAGTAAAAAAAGTGTATGCAGTAACTTCTTTGTAATGTTCAGCTTCTTCCTTCATTCGGTTAATACCGGCATCCTTCGTGTCGGCAGTACTTATCACTTTTCCGCCTTCATTTGCTGCCTGCTTCTTATCCGCCAGTTTACAGGCATCCAGTAAAAGGCCCGTTGACACTGTTCCCAGTGCAATTGCTTTCAATGATTTTCGTCTATCCATTTTATTCAGTTATTAGGTATCAGTTATTAGGTAGTACTCATCACTAATCACTCATCACTAATTACTATCACTCACAATTCACCATTCACAACTCACCATTCGCAACTCACCATTCACCACTCACCATTCACCACTCATTAAATCTGGTTCTTCTTCAACTGGTCAACAATATATTCTGAGGTTCTCATTGACAGCGCAAGAATTGTCCAGGTAATATTTTTATCTCCCTGAGATACAAACATGCCTCCATCCACATTAAATAAATTTTTACATTCGTGTGCCTGCGCCCATTTATTTAAAGGAGATTTCCTGGGATCATTTCCCATACGCACCGTTCCTGCTTCATGAATAATGTTACCGGGAGCGTGCAAACCGTAATTATTTTCCGGTCCATCGTCGCCACCCCATGTAATTACTGCGCCCATTGAATGTAATATTTCGGAGAAGGTTTCTTTCATATGCTTTGCCTGCTTTATTTCATAATCACTGTAGGTTGTATGAAAGCGCAAAACAGGAATGCCATATTTGTCAACAACACTGGGATCAATTTCACAATAGCTATCTTCTCTTGCAACGGCTTCGCCACGGCCGGCCATGCCCACATGAGCGCCAAAAAAATAACGGTAATCTTCTTTTAATGATGCGCCGTAACCACCAGCTTCCTTCTGCTTTCCTTTAATTTTATAAGTGCCGTTTAAATTTTCTATTCCCCAGTTAAACCCATACAAAGGCATTCCAAAACCGCCGCCGTATTCAATATGGTAACCCCTTGGAAAATCCAGCTTTTTATTATCGAGCCACCATGGTGTATACACGTGCATCCCGCCTACACCATCCTCATTATAGCGCTTGCGATCAAATAATTCAGGAATAATTCCACCCATATCTGCACCGGTAGAATCATGCAAATATTTGCCCACTACATTACTCGAATTGGACAACCCATTGGGATGACGCGGCGATTTTGAATTCAACATTAATCTTGCAGATTCGCATGCGCTTGCGGCCAGGATAACGGTTCTTCCATTCACCTGGTATTCCTGCATCTCTTCTTTATTTATATAAGATACTCCTGTTGCGAGCCCTTCTTTATTTGTGAGCACTTCACGCACCATTGAATCTGTAACAAGATCGACGTTACCGGTTTTTAAAGCCGGAATTACCAATGCAGATGAGGATGAAAAATCTGCATACACTTTACAACTACGGCCGCATTGGGCACAATAAAAACATTGTCCACGTTCTTTATTTATCTGTTTGGTGAGTATTGAAAGTCGTGAAGGGATTACCGGAATTCCAATATTTGTGGCTGCCTTTTTAATAAACAATTCATGCAACCGTGGTTTCGGCGGCGGAAGAAAAATACCGTCGGGGTCATCCGCTAATCCTTCATTGGTTCCAAACACTCCGAGCAGTTTATCAATTTTATCATAATAAGGTTTTACATCATCATAACTTATGGGCCAGTCATCACCGAGGCCATCTACACTTTTATGCTTAAAATCTTTTGGCCCAAAACGTAAAGAAATTCTTCCCCAGTGATTGGTGCGCCCACCCAGCATTCTTGCACGCCACCATTCCCATTTTGTACCGGGAGATTGAGTGTAGGGTTCTCCGTCAATTTCCCATCCCCAGTAGCACCCATCAAAATCACCGAACGGACGAAACTTGGTACTGGCGCCTCTCCGCGGAGACTCCCACGGGTTTCTTAATTGGTTGGAATCTTTTGCAGGATCATACATAGGTCCTGCTTCTATCAAACAAACTTTTAAACCGGCATTTGCCAAAACATAGGCAGCCATCCCGCCACCAGCCCCGGAACCTACAATTATTGCATCATATTTTTTTGGCTGGATTTTTATCTGGAAATCTCCCATAGTTATCTGAAATATTAGAGGATGAATATACTGTTGTATGAAAGTAAAACTTATACCATAAAGTTTTTAAAATTTTTTATAAAAAAAAGAAAGTTTTTTAATTGTTTAAATTTCTATATGCATTATTTGCAATGAAATGAAATTCAGAACGATTTCTGATAATCAAAATATCTTTGCGATAAAAGTAATTTGACTCCGTAGCTCAGTTGGTAGAGCAGCTGACTCTTAATCAGCGGGCCCAGGGTTCGAGTCCCTGCGGGGTCACAAGTACCAACTTTAACATCTAAAAAATTATTTTAGCCTATGACATTGTGGAAAATATAAGCATTAAGGTGAACGCTTTTGAAAAAAAATTAGAACGCTCATTGTAAATAGTACGAGTTGCCCAGATTGGATGACATACACGCACCTTATACTTCGGCTACGCAGTTATACGACCCCATATGTAATTTAAACAATTGAAAGTAGTCTATTTCAAAAACGTTGCTTCATAGCATATGTCCGGAATGGCTGACAGTTAATTAATATTATCCAGGTATTTATATCCTGTACCCGTGTTAAGAAGCAATATTTTCTCATCTGAACCAATTACGTTTTGCCGGTTTAAAAGTAACAGGGCTTTAAAGGTTGCGGCCCCTTCAGGTGAAATAAGCATCCCTTCCGTTTTAGCAATTTCTTTTACAGCTTTAATAATTTCACTCTCACTTATTGCAACAGAAGTGCCGCCGGATTCTTCCAGTACCTGTAATATCATATCCATACCAAAAGGAAAAGGCACTGCCAGGCCATTGGCTATTGTGGCGCCGGGTATAAACATTTTCTTCCAGGTTTTATAGTTTTTGAGGGCTTGTAATATTGGCGCACAATTTTCTGATTGTACTGCAATCATGCGGGGTAACCGACCTCTTATCCAACCCATGCGTTTCATTTCTTTAAATGATTTCCAGATGCCGATTAAGCCTGTACCTCCCCCGGCAGGATAGATGATAACATCGGGCAGTTGCCAGTTCAGTTGTTCTGCAATTTCATAGCCCATTGTTTTTTTGCCTTCGAGCCTGTAGGGCTCTTTAAGGGTTGAGACATCAAAATACATTTTATCCCTGTTTAATTCAGCGGCTTTTTTTGCGCAATCGTTTATAAGGCCATCCACTAATATAACTTCAGCGCCATATAAATTACATTCTCTTTTAAATACTGCGGGTGTATGCGAGGGCATAACAACAGTACATTTAATACCAGCCTTGGCGCAATAAGCCGCTAAGGCACCGCCGGCATTTCCCGCGGTAGGAATAATGCAGCGTGTAATTCCCAGTTCTTTCGCTTTGGAAACGGCCACGCTTATGCCTCGTGCTTTAAAAGAGCCAGTGGGATTGAACGATTCATCTTTCATAAGCAATTGAGAAACCCCATACTCCGCTGCCAGCTTCTGTAAATAAAATAGTGGCGTCATTCCTTCACCCAGGCTTACAATATTTTTTTTGTGTAATACCGGCAACAGGGCCGCATATCGCCACATACTACCAGGGCGGGCCGGTAGTTGCCCTACATCAAAATTTTGTGGCAGGTCATAATCAACTACCAGCGGCTTATTGCAACAGGTAGCATAGTTATTGATCTCATTTAGCGGGTATTCTTTTTTACAGTTGGAACATGAAAGGCCGGTTGCAAAACTGTATGATTTAGATAGGGTAAGCATGCAATAAATTTACAAATTCCTATATAACCACATCAATTGCATTTATTATAGCCCATAACAAATAGTTATAACGCATTTTTGCAAAAGCGGATGAATGCTTTATTGAGTTCATTGTTTTCGGTGCCACGGCGTTGTATAAAGAAGAAGTTGCGCACTATTTGAAAGTTTTCAATTTTTACAATACAGAGATCGCCGGCTTTTAATTCTTTTAATATGGAACCTCTTGGTAAAAAACCCAGGCAGGTATCTTCACGCAAAAAGTTCTTCAGGGCTTCTGTACCGGCAAGCCTTACATGTACATTTAGCTCCGAAAGCTTAAGGCCATTTTTTTCCAGGTTGTATTTTAAAGCAGCCAGGGTTCCGGATCCTTGCTCTCTTAATACTACACGATAATTTTTTATCTCAGGTATTGTCAATGACTTTTTTTTTGCTAATGGGCTTTTAGCACTACAAACAGCAATCACCTCATCAGTTACAAACGGCTCGTATAAAATGGATGCGTTTTTTTTCTTTCCTTCCACGATGCCTATATCAATATTATTATCAATGAGCGCTTTCACAATTGTATCTGTATTGCGGTTTAATAAACTGATTTTTACTTCAGGGTATTTTTGATGAAACGCGGATAATATTTTGGGAATAATATATAAGGCTACGGTGGTGCTGGCGCCCAGTTTAAGCTGGCCTTTAGCAGTTAACTGATCATTAAGAATACTCATTTCAAACTCAAGCTCATTTTGAATTTTTTTTGCTTCCGTTAATCGTTTTAACAGCAAAGCCCCTCCCCTGCTTAATTGTATGGTATTTCCCTTTCGTTCAAACAGGGTAGTTTTATAGAAAGTCTCCAAAGCTTTTATATGTTTGCTGATGGCGGGCTGGCTCATAAATAACACTTCTGCCGCCCTGGAGAAACTAAGGTTGGTGGCTACTTCAATAAATATTTCATGGCGTATAGATAACATGAAAGTTTTTGGGATTTTATATTTTAGCGCTAAGTTAAAAGTAACCTGTAGCATATCACGTAAGTATCTCAATTCTTTCGGGGAATTTTGATGGAAATACCGGGAAAATCATCAGACAATATTAAACCACCTCGATTAAAAACAGGTTTAAAAGGGTGCATTTAAAATTGTCGCTTTGGCCGTACTTCTTGTGGGCGGTGGGGACACCGCCCACGGCGGACAGCCCCGGTTGGTGTCCCCACCAACCGGTGACAATTTGAAATGCAGCCGTTTAAAAAACATTGTGAAGATTTTCACGATGATAATATTCCTGAATCATGCAATTATAATAATTCCTGTAGATAGTTTGCATAAATTAAATGAGTTCAGTATATTTCATACTGATTTTTAACCCCCATTGTTATGACTGATTCAACCGGTTTTGGTCAGCGTGTTTTACGATACATCTCTCAAATATCAAAATCTGTCTGGCTTTTTTTTCCAGGTATAACATTTTTATTTCTTTTCATATTTTGTTTCTGGACGCTGGGACAAGGAAAAGATATATTGATAGCATTCACTGAAAATGAGTCTCACACGATACTGTCGCTAAACTATACGAGAATTATATTTTTCATCGCCATTGGTTTTTGGGCTTATGTAAGCTGGTACTCCTCAAGAATTATTTCCTATATAAAAAAATCAAAACAGCAAGATAAAGTGCAGGAAATAGCAGGCATTGACAGGTTGGCTGCGGAAGAAGCCTTTAAGGCCGATAGAACATTTTTTGAGTTAAATGAAAAATTTTTAAGTGAGTTTCCCAGGATGATTGGCAACGCCTGTTTTCTTACAGTTGAACTCGCAGTGCTGCAATCCCCGTTGCTTTACAAACCACTCAACCCAACACTTGTATGGACCATTTTCATTGTTGCACTTATCCTTCTGCGTTATCTTAACCGGTGGATCACAAGAACGCAGGCTGAAAAACCATCCTTCAGGAAAGTATTCCGGATCTTGCTGATTTCATTAATTGTGTTCATCATTATTATGAGCTTTCCGCCGCTCAAGGCAAGCATTCTCGTCCTGTTGGTTTTGCTTCTTTTATTTCATGCCGTTTTTATTATTTACATCAACCTGAGGCGGGTACGAATGGATGAAAAGGCCAACACCGTAAGGGCAAAGCTCATGGCTGAACAGATACAGGGCAAGCGCAGAACCCTGCTTATAAAACTCATGGACTTTTTTTGTGTTCCCCGGAAGGAAACAGGATATTTTAAATGGTTTTTATTTATTGGAATTTTCGGAATTGTATTTTACATACTCGCCATAAACGTCCTTGGTTTTGCAAGGGGAATCGGTCCTTTCCCTTTTATTATTCTTGCTTTCGGCGTCCTGCTTGCATTCGGAAATATTGTTGCCGCATTTTCTGTTCGATATAATGTCAATTTTCATTTCATATTATTTTTACTGGCATTAGCAATTGGTTCATTAAAAGAAACGCACAGGGTAAGAACATTTCATCCCCAGGGCAACAATAATAATTATACCGACAGGCCCGAATTACAAACTTACCTGGAGGCATGGTTGAATGACAGGAATGTATTGGCAGATTCAAGCGAAAATGGATATGATATTTATTTTGTAATGGCCAATGGCGGGGCTTCACGTTCCGGTTACTGGACTGCATCTGTGCTGGGTAAAATTGAAGATTCAACTTTACAATATGAACCCTTAAACAGGTTTTCCGATCATGTGTTCTGTTTGTCGGGAACCTCTGGTGGAGGTGTAGGTGTTGCTGCTTTTTTTGGATTACTTAGAGACAGGCAACAAAAGGTAATACCGGTATTCAGCTCATCAGCAAAAGAATTTTTGAAACAGGATTATTTTACCTATACCGTTGCAAGAATGCTGGGGCCTGATTTTTTTAATTATATTTTTCACGTAAGTGCTGTAAGCGACAGGGCCGCAGCGCTGGAAAAATCCTTCGAGGAGTCGTCATTAAAAAACCCTGATTCGCTATACCGTATTCCCTTTTATGATACGCTTTCGCATTTCCCTGCATTAAAAAATGACAGCGTTTATTTGCCGATACTTTGCGTTAATACAACCCGTATGCAGGATGGAAATCCAGGGGTGGTTACCAACCTGAAATTAGATTCAAATATTTTTAACAACCGGGTTGATGTTTTAAAATTGCTGAAGAAGGACGATGACATCACGCTGACTTCCGGCGCAATATTGGGTGCAAGATTTCCATACTTAAGCCCTGCAGGAAGAATAGCGGATAATTATTTTGTTGATGGCGGATACTTTGATAATTCCGGCGCCGGCGTGGTGCAGGAAATAATCAGGGGAATATTAAATGCGGCCAAAGATGATAGCATGCGTAACGGGACATTGTACAAAAAAATAAAGCGGCTTCATTTTAAAATATTGCATATTACCAACAGCCCGGTTAATCTTGATTCAAATAATATACAAAAAGTAGCCTCTTTTAAAAATGACCTCTTGGCTCCTATTCTCACAATCGTAGGAGCATATGATATGCAAACCACCGTTAATGACGGAAGGCTTATTAATTTCATCAAGGATATAAATAGTTACTCCGGTAATAAGGCCGATTATATCCAAATCCCTTTATACAAAGACTCAAGCGAATGGAAACAGGATCTGTTATACGACAGGTTTCACGGTAAGGAGCCTCCCTATGCAATGAATTGGTTTATGAGCGATACTACATTAAAACGTATTGATAAAAGATTGCAGGATCATCCAAAACTGGATTCACTCATACGGAGTATGATTCAAAAATAAAACTGTGTGTAATCCTTATTAGTTAAGAATTTGCCAGTGGCTATACAATTTTATTCTACTACCACCATATCCCAATATTTGAGTTGAGGCAATGTAAAGCGAACTGTATTTCCATCCTGCGTAAACGGGAGTAATTGCGGAATTCCAAAATTAAAATCAGGGCTTGCGACCCAAACTTTTGTAACGGGATGCGTTATCGTAGCCTCAAGGTTTGCGCCCTGGATTGTATTCGGTGTTGTTTGGTTTCCATTTGTATCACGCCAGTCCAAATGCGAAGCATTGGCAAAATTTATTAAATGAAATATTTGACTTTGGCCAACACTTTTCCCTTGTACTGAAACTTTAGCTGATTGCGGTGGCCAGGCTGCTAAATTCATTTTCCCGTTTGTACACCTCAAAGAAATTGTATTGAAAGTTCCGTCATCACGAAGCAGGTTTTCATAAGCCACCATAAAGTCATAATAATTGATCAAAGCCTTTTGAAGATCATCTTTCATTTGAAGATTACCGTTAGGAAAATATTCTTTGCCAAGCATGTGCTCACCCAATTCAAGATGTGAACCACCAAAAGAAAAAATTACTGCGTCCGTTAGCAATACGCCCGGTGTATTAAAGAATCCCACTTTATCTGCAAGGTTATAATCCATATAAGCGCAAAGCACTGATTTTTTTGAATAATTACTCCATTGATCATTATTGAGTATGGTTGTAGCCAGGTCTCTGTAACTTTCATTTGGTGACCACACTTCCGTATATAAAAAATCAACAGGAGATTTTGAAATACTTACTTGCTGTCCATATTGATTCACTGCGTTCATCACTAATTTTTTACCCGGCATTTTGGTTCTCACTGCCTCAAGAAACGGTTTAAAAGATTCTTCAAGATTGATCAGTCCGCCGGAATAATTATAAAGATTTTTATTCCTGTTTCCCACCTGGTCTACCTGGTATCCATCAAAATCATAAACTTCAAATGCTTCTTTTGTTTTATCAGCAATGTAGCTTTGCCAATCACTATTGGATGGATCAAGAAAATAGATATCACTTTTAAAAGGTGGCCTGGGTAGAGCAAATACTTCTTTGGTACTATGATTTGCGTCCTGGTACATATACCACTCATCTTTTACTCCGTCTGATGCCGCATCGTTCAAAGCACCGTAAATAAGATTGTAAGAAAGTGCCTTCATATTATATCCATGTGCCAGGTTGATATATTGCTTTACGGTTTTCATTGTATTGTTACGGTTAGCAATATCATTCCAATTATCAAGTGGCGCTGTGACTGTGCCGGCAAGAGGTAAATGATGTTTAAATTCCCAATCCTGGAACTGGACAACATTCATATGATAACGATTCAGGTTACTCATTACTGTTGACATATACGCATCACTCAACGGGCCGTATGCAGAAACAAATCCATTTCGGGGAAAATGAATTCCATCAGATGATACATCGATACCTATTGAAGTAAGGGGCTCGTCACCGGTTCCGGTTTTTTTATAAATTTCAACGAGGTAACCTTTAAGATCTACTGAGGGCAATTGCCAGTTCCATGTTGGGCTATTTAGTGGTTCTTCTTTTAATACTTCTCCAAGATGGTGATAACGTATCGTACAACCGGCTGGTACTTTGTCAATAGTAAATACAACGTTATCGCCGGGATTATATACAGCTTTATCAGTAGTGACAGACAAATTATACAAACTGTCACCCGTCGTTATCGGGTTAGCGCTTGTAGTATTTTTCGTACAAGAGATCAAAAAAATTCCTGTGAATAAAAAAGATATCAGTTTCATGCAAAGTATAATTTGACAGCTATCCTGTCTCATAAAACAAAGAATTCTGTGATAAAAAAATTAGAAATAACCCTGGAAGTTTCCAAAAGAAACCCGGCAATTGTTTACATTTTAATTATATCAACGGTTTCCTTTAACTGGTTAAGTGTGATCTTATAATTTCCCGGTACAGTAATCTGCCATTTATTATCCGGGCTTCCCGCAGGTACAAATTTTACCCGCTTACTACCAATATCCTGGTGATTTATTTCCGGCATAAAATAATCGCATCCCCAATTCCCGGTGGTTAAGGGAAATTTAAATTCCCCTGCTACTAACGGGCCCGTGTAGGTGAAAATAAATGGATTGGAGGGATCGGCCACCAATGGCTGGGGGCTATTTATGTTCCATCCCACAGGTGTAGCATCACCTACCATCCATATTTGAGTATAGGGAGTAAAGGGTTTAATATCAATTGTATTGCTCTGCAGGTCGAGTGTTATTTTGTAAGGACCCGGATTAGTGATTTGCCATTTCAGGTCCGGTGTGCCGTTAATAACCAATTGCACGCCCGTTTCGGTTATTGCGGGGTGATTCGTAAGCGGCATATAATAGTCTGTTGTAAAATTTCCTGTTGCCGTAGGAAT
>JBBSPK010000034.1:0-22194 GCA_038258875.1 Chitinophagales bacterium | reverse complement strand
TATGTCTGAAGGACAACAGTCAGCAAGGGAAATTATCTTTTTGATAAAAGACAGTATTGCAATAGAAGGTTATGGAGATATGGAGGAAAAGAATGGGAAAATGATTTTTAAAAACCCATCTCAAATACCTTTTGGAAAAGGAGGAGCATTACGCAAGGTGGCATGCGAATAATGATTTTCAAAACCTTGATATTATTAGAAATCTCTCTAAATTTTTCGTGACAATAAACTGTAAGGGTTAATTAACGTCGTAAAAAAGTACGCAATTAAGTCGACAAATAATTTTAAATTACTATCGCATTTGCAAGATTTGAGCTAAAAAATCTCAACGGTTTTTTGATATGAATGAAATTATTAATTGCGCTACATACCTTGACGGAAAGCGGGTCGCTGATTTTGGGATAGAAAATTTAGATGAGGCGCTGAAAAATCCTGATGAGTTTATATGGGTAGGGCTGCACGAGCCCAGTGAAGAAACCCTAGAACGTTTTCAAAGAGTTTTTCGTTTTCATGATCTTGCCATTGAAGATGCCCACAATGCACACCAGCGCCCCAAACTTGAAAATTATGGCGACACCATTTTTATTGTTTTGCGAACGGCACAAATTCACCCGGGGAGTAATGTTATTGAATTTGGTGAAACCCATTTCTTTGTTGGCACTAACTTTTTAGTTACGGTACGGCACGGCTCATCTATTTCTTATGCAGATGTGAGAAGCAGGTGTGAAAGCACTCCCCATCTTCTCAGGAAGGGCCAGGGCTTTGCTCTATATGCGGTGATGGATTCAATAGTCGATCAATATTTTCCTGTAATTGAAGCGTTGGAAGAAGAACTGCAGCGCATTGAAGAAAAAGTTTTTAAAGAAAAACCTACGAGAGAAACTACCGAAGATATTTACCAGCTTAAAAGGCAATTGCTTGATCTTAAGCATACCGTTTCTCCCTTCATCGATATTTGCAATCGCCTCATGAGGTTTGATATTAAAATAATTTCTGAAGAAACGCAGCCTTATTTTCGCGATATATATGATCATACGATCCGTATAAACGAAATGGTGGATGGCACCCGTGAGCTGCTCAACACGGCACTCGAAGCAAACTTCTCTTTAATATCAATTGCACAAAGCGAAACATCAAAAAAGTTTGCAGGATGGGCAGCCATTCTCGCCGTACCCACGATGGTAGCCGGATTTTATGGAATGAATTTTAAATTTATGCCTGAGTTATATTGGCCTTTTGCTTATCCTTTAGTCGTAGTATGTACTGTCACAATTTGCGTATTAATCTACTTCCGGTTTAAAAAGGCTGGATGGTTATAATAATTTAAACCTGGTACTTTTAGAAAAAAACTATTGCTTTCTTATGTAGGTAAAATCATAAGTGATCGTCCATGTTTTCCCATCATCAGCGGATGTCTCGTTAAATTGCCTAACCTGGTTTGGCCCCTGGTTATAAAAAATAAACCTGCCTATGGTTTTGTTTCCTTTAACGTCCTTCGTTTCGAATTCAAATCTCATGGCGCTGTCTTTATATTCACCATTCATGAATTCCTGTATGCCGTTAGGGTAAGAGCCCGCCCAGGCTTGTTTCCATTTATTAGTTAGCGGGTCAATGTAGTTTATACTTTTACCGGTACTTGAAGGGCTTGTCCAGTTTTCTAACAATGCACATCCTCCTGAGATTACCTGGACTGCACTTTGCCCGGCTAATGTATTTGTACCGGTAACATATACATCCCAATCACCTGCCCAAAAATCGAACTCTCTTGCATGAGGATCTATCATACATGGAAATGCTAAACCATAAAGTTTTTCCCGAAGTTTTTTAAACGATTCCTCGCCACGAAGACTATTAAATTCTTTTAGTGAATCCAATTCAGCGAGATTGCTATAACCAGCCGTGACGGCACTGTCTAATTCCGTGATAGCTTTTTGTTTTTCATTTCTTACGGCATGTATCCTGGCCATTCGTGACAACGCGGAAGCCTTAACCGGCGGTATTGGGTCATAGGCAAGTGCCTTTTGAAATTCATGTAAAGCCGCATCAGTATTGCCTAAATTATAATCAGAAAATGCAAGCCTGTTCCATGCAATCGTATTGTGGGAAGTATCTTTCAAAACTGATTCATATATTTTTTTGGCGTTTGTCCAATCCTGTGCGAAATACAAAGAGTCCGCAATTTTTATTAAATTTTTTACATTGTTTTGAATGTTTTTTTGTGCATTGCTTGTAACCGGGATTATGAGTAACAGGATTATTGAAAAGTGAAAAGTGTTAGTTTTAAAATTCATTCTTTATTTTTTTAAGGAAGTAAAAAAATGTGAAATTGTAGTTTGTAAAATCTCAATGACCAAATAATATTATATGAATAAAATAATTTTTGCTGGATTTTTATTGTTTTCCTGTAATAATATTTTAAAGCCTGATTTTGAAAAGTCGAAGAATGAAATTCTGCAACTGGAAGCTATGCAGCGTGAGTATCATTTTAATAAAAATGCGAAAGACTTTACCAGGATGTTTTCAGATAATTTTTTATCAATTAACAGGGGAGAGATAAACCAGCCAACAGCCGAAAGCAGTTTTAAAATGTTTGATGCATATTTTAAGTCTGTAGAGTTTGTAAAATGGGATGACAAAGAAAAGCCAATAGTACGCTTTTCGGACGATGGCTCTGTTGCCTGGGTAGCTGTTAATAAACTAGTAATTGTTAAGCCACGCGGTAAAGATGCTTCTGCAATTTTAGACACAACAAATTTTGCTTGGCTCACAATTTATAAGAAAGAAAAAAATGAATGGAAAATCGATTGCGTAACTTCTACAAACGCTAATTAAACATTTTCAATACCAACCTGATTATTTCTCCTAAACCATCAACGGCAGGCCATTTACAGGGTTGCTAATGATCTTTGTGTTTACATTAAAAACATGTTTTATTAATCGTTCAGAGAGCATTTTGAGAGGTTTACCGTACTCAACCAATTCACCATCTTGCGAACTAAAGATCCTCTAAAAATTATATTTCAAATTTAATCCACCATAATAATTCGCAAACCTTGGCCCTCCAACGTAGGCATCCGGTAATTGATTTACAAAAATCATTATGGGATATTTTGTATTCGTAATATTATTTACACCTCCATACAAATCAAGGTCAAAATGTGCCGATAAACTTCTGCGGATGCCCAGCTTCGCATTTAATAAACTGTAGGACGGCGCAATGTTCAATCCATCAGACGTAATGGGTAAACGGTCTTTGTAGAGGTAGGTCATGTTCGCATAAATACCGGGCTTTGTTAGAACATCGAATCCAAAATTTGCCACGACCTTTGCTACACCTGCAACAGCATTGCCATCATAATTCACAACAGAGTCGGTTGTTCCTTTTATAATGTGAAATGGAAAATTTTTGTATTTAAAATCTGAATAGGTAACATTTGCAAAGGGCGTGATGTTTTTGAAAAATCCTGTTGCCGACTGGTAAACAGTGAATTTTACCAATGCTTCTATACCTTTATCATCTTGCTTTCCACCGTTAGTAACATAACTGTAAAGTGTAGTGGTACTGTTAAACGGAACAGCAACAGTGGTAAGCTTATCAGAAAATACCGCATTAAAAAATGTAAGCTGGTAAGTTAATTTATCATTGAGCAAAGCACCCTTTGTTCCAATTTCATACTGGTTCCCAACTTCAGGTTTTAGTTTGCTGTTTACGATTCCCGTTTCCGGGCCGCCTACTGACGAATAAGGAATATAAAAGTAAGAACTAACGGGAGCCTTATACGCTTTTGTATAAGATGCATAAATCGAAAATTGTTTGCTGAATACTTTATTAATCGCTATATGCGGTGAGAACATATTTTTGTAAGTGGTATCATAGTGCGTTGGTTTGTCGGGAACATAAACCCTGTCATCCAAAGTAATTTTCATATTACTCAGGCCGATACCACCGGTTATTGAAATATCGTGGGGCAAAGCCAACGTCCATTCGGTAAAAACAGAAGTGGTTGCCGTCGTTGTATAAACATCACTATTGATTCCATTATTTCCGGCGGTATTGCTGCCAATAATAAAATAGGGATCGCCGTAGTTCCAGTCATGCGCCGGTCCTTGCGGGTCTATCATTCCATAACTAAGCGATGTTGCATTCTGGCGTTGTGTTTCCACACCGGTTATACCACTCAGGTTTGTATTATTACTTAGAGAAAATTTGGTATTGAATGCAGACCGCACGCCAAAATTAAGCGCTGCTTTATCCGTCCACCCGCCTGCAGAACTTGCGTTGCTGTTAAAGCCTGTTCCAAACAAGGTTGTAGTATTGGCGATGTGATCATTAAAATTATAACCATGCGTTACACCTGCCCTGAAGGTATATACCTGGCTATGCGCATTTCTTTTTATGTATTCAATGTTACCCGAAAAGTCATTATTGTTGTATTGATCTATGGTGAGTTCGCCACTCCTTTGGTCGTAACTCTTGCTGTATCCGAAATAAGTGGATACCGATTCTTTTTCATTGGGTAGAAAGTCGCCCACAAAATTTACGAAGTTTTTATGCGAGGCATTGTGTATGGTATATCCATCAGAATTTTGATGGCCATAATTTATCAGCAATGATGAACGTTCACCGCCTTTTTGAAACTGGGTGGTATAACGCTGTAAGCCATAATTGCCAATTAGTACTTCCTGGCTAACAGAAGTTTTTCCTTTCTCCGGTTTAATAGTGCTGAGATTTACAACCCCGGCAATTGCCAAACCATACAATGTTCCCGAAGGCCCTTTTGTAATTTCAACATTTCCTATCGAACCATAGTCAATGTCATCTAACGTAGTGATACCTTCAGCATCAGTAACAGGAATTCCATTCAGGTAAACTTTATAGCCTTGCCCGTCAAAGTTACTACTGATGCCTCTGGTGCCCCTGGAGCCGTTGCCATACCCTCTTATATTGAACTGTTGCCCCGATGATACGGCCCGGCGATTCATAGTTACTCCTGGCACATTTCCGTTTATTGCATCATCGAGAAATAAGCCAGTGCCTCGTTTCAGCTCCACAGGTTCCAGTTTTGTAATAGAGGAAGGTTGGTATAAGATAGATTTATTCAAATTGGATGTTGCCGTTATTTCTATTTTATTCAGGTTATATGGGGAATGATTGAGCTCTATATTTATTTCCTCATCGCAGTTTTTTATGGACTGCCTGTAAGTTTGATAGCCTATATAAGAAACAATCAATTCGCCCTGCTTGCTACAATCAATTGAAAATGTTCCTTCTTTATCTGTTGAAGTAGCTTGCCTGCCAAGCGTTATAGTTGCTCCGGCAAGGGGGGTATTAGTAGCAGCATCAAGCACAACACCATGTAGTGCCTGGCCATATGATCCTAGAGAAATAAAACCAATTATAAGTGTATAAAAAATTTTAAGTTTCATTTTAAATGATTTAAAAATAATAATAAGCAACATGTGGTTGCATAATTTAAAATTGATACACGGGAAACTTGCCGGCATCTTAAAAAGAATAATTAAAAAGCGTGTAATTAAATTCTTGGCGGGGGCGCAGTATTGTTGGTTACTCCTTTGGTAAGCTGTGAAGTAAAATAGCCGAATTGCTTTTGTGTTTTAAAAGGGAAAGAAGTGTGAACAGTAGTTTCTGAAATAAGAAGCGTTATGAAAGTAAAAGAATTATTTTTTGCTTTCTTGCCTGTATCGGAATTATTTTTTGTTATAGAATTGCAAAGGTCAATTAATTGCTGTTCGTTTTTATCATTAAAGCAAAATAGTAATACATGCCCGTTTACAGTTTCAGTTTTTACCAAATCATACATTTCACCATTAAATGTAAATTCATTTTTTTCATCGTTTTCCCAGTAAATTTTTTGAATATTATCGGTAAGGGAAATCACTGATAGATCTTCATTTTTCAACAATTGCAAAACTGCATGCTTCGTTTTTTCTTTAAGCTCATATTGCGAATGAAGCATAAAAATATAGTAGCCAAACTGGCTAAATGCCAGCACTGCAAGTAATACTATAACTAAAGCTTTTCCCAGGGTAGTTAATTTGATCGCAAATATATAAAATGCTGCGGGTAAAGTAAATGGTTAGTTTGGGGTAGGAATACGGGGAGAAATATTTTTTTAATAATGAGGATGACGGGAGAAATTGTAGAAGTCTGTAACTATCGCATTTATAACCCTAAACAAAAGAACTAACAGAATCAACAGCAGAGTAATCGAAAATATTTTATGAGATTTTGGAAACAAAAATCAAATACTTCTTATTAATAGACGACCGAAAAATATCCTTCACTTAGATCGGCCATTTGTGTGCCCAATAGTTCACTCGCATGAAAACTGAAATTTCCCCTCACTTTTTTTGTTGTGGTATTGTGCTCAATAATTGTGAGCGTTCCTGATTCACCTACAAGATAAGAAGAGCCAATATTTTATTGAGAAATATAAGGCCCGAAAGTAAGGTTTTCGATGCTGCAGCAAATTGATTTGCCACGAACTGTTTTCCGTCAACTTTAGCGGTAAGGCTCCCCGTCACAGAAGGAGGGGTAATTAAAGTTGAATCGACATCGGTGGAAACGTATTCTTTCTGGCATGAATGTGTTCCAATAGAAATAACAGCTAATAATAACAGGCCGGCAATAATTCTCATAAAGGGCAGGTGTTTGGGATGGTAATGAAATTTTCAGATTTTCTTTTATCAAAGAAAAGTCAGCTTCAAATGTAATATTTATTTAGACTTATAAAACATATTTCAACATTAATATTGTATTGACTAAAAACCAATACAGCGGCAAATGGCCTCTGCTGTTCGCATATATAATTTTGAATTAAAAACAACCTGCTGAATTATCCACAGTTTATTTCTTCACAAAGCTCTTTTGTAGGGAACGGGATAACTGATGACTGTACCCACCTTCCTTGAATTAATTTGAAACAAAAGAATTTACCATTTGGCTTTTTTTGCCTGCACATACAATCTCCGGTTGTTGTGAGTTCATCAGCGGCTGCCTCGGGAATAGCTTCGACCAAAATTGTTTCGAGGGCTAATTTTGCAGGTTCGCTTTCTTGCGGCTTTGCCTTTTTGAATTTTGTTTTTTTTGCACTTTTTTTCACGACGGGCTTTTTCGCAGCAGCCTTTTTTCGCGGCGATGATTTTTTAGGTGTTGCTTTTTTCGCTACTGTTTTTTTTGCAGCGGTAGCTTTCTTTTTTGCTGCAGATTTTTTTGTAGCCATAATTATGGAGTTAAATGAAGAGTGCCAATGTAATGAAACTGCAAAGCATTTTTATCATGAAAAACCTTCCTAATTTCAAATACCAGGGGTTTGTAACCGCCAACTTTATTTGGATCGAGGCGTACAACCTTTTCAATATTAAATTTATCGCTGGTACTTTTGGGATTTTGAGGAAAGTCAGCGGGCATAAACAACAGGCCATTCAGCGCTTTATTTTTTTTCGGAACTTTAAGATAGTACTTACCGTTCTTATCTTTTTTTAAAGTAAGTTCTGTATCAAAACCAATGAGATTATCTTCTTCATTAATGATTCCGAAATAGGAAGGAGTTATGCCAATTATATTCCCGGTGCCGTTATGTTTTATGGAGAAAAATATTACCGCCTGTACAGGCACATCAAATAAATTTCCTTTCGGGCTTTTTGTGGTGTATGTAAAACTATATTTTAATAAATATAAATTCTGGGAGTAGCCAAGGATCTCTTTATATGTTACAAAAGGGATGGTAGTGCTGTCGTTGAGTTCAGTGTATTCCAGCAGGTTATCTTTTTCGATTGTCTTTTCACTAAAAGAAGAAACGTACATTTCAATATTATCTGCTTTTAATGTAACGGGTTGATTAAAATAGGTGTCGGCCCCGAGCCCGGGAATTTCTTTAAAAAAGTTCAGGTTAACATCTTTTCTAAAATTGAATATTATTTTTTGTTCCACGCACGATGGCAATAAAATAATGATGAAATAAAAGAGTACTAATATTTTTTTACAGCTTAACATTATTCATATTATTATAAGTTCCACCAATGTAAAACCGGTTGATGTCGTTATTTGGATGCAATGGATATTTCAACATGGTGTGAATGATTTCCTGCAGCCCGAAGACCCTTCCTGTTTTGGTACGCAGGGAACCGATAATTCCTGCATCCACCGCATATCCCTGTCCTAAAAATATTTTGAGATTATAGGCTGATGTATTGAATGATGGTGGAATATTTTTGCCCCTGTCATATTTTGTAAGCGTGGTGTCTTCAACGTTATAGTCGGGCAGGTTAATCCCAATAAGGTTTGCAACCTCGTAAATTAATGGCGAATATCCTGTAAACTGGTCAAAGCTTAACTCAGCGATATTATAATTCTTGTGATTGTGAACATAAATACCAAAACCTCCTGTCCACCAGCGATCAAAATTGTCTGCCAATGGAAGAAAATTAAATGGCGGCGCACCGTCATTATAATAATTAATTGAAAAGTCAGGCGTTGAAAGCGAAACCGATCCTACAATCTGGGTTCGTTTGTGATTATTAAGAATAAAATTTGTTGTAAGGTAACCGCCATATTTTCTGTCGCTTGCTATATTATAGTATGAGCCGGTGTTGAGCGTTTTAAAAAACTTAGTGTAAAAAAGTTGTTTACCCCAGGCACTTCCAATGGTAAATGAATTGGTAAAATCTATTTGTATATCTCCCGTTAATGGATTCAGGTTTGCTCCAAGAGATTTTGTATAAACTGATATGGAAGGTCCATAGTTTACAGTAAAATTATTTTTATAGATTCCATTCGCAATAAACCCGGCATACAATCTCAGCCCTGGAAATGTTTGGGACGTGCCGTAAGTAAAATTGAGATTGCATCCGAAATTAAAATATCCTTTGTACATCCAGTTGGGTTGTGAAAATGCAGTTGGTGTTGTAATTAAAAAAGAAGCAATAAAAAGATACCTGTTGAGATTTTTCATTTTGGGGAATGAGCATATCAAAATTGAATCTATAAATATAATTAATCGGGTTTAATTTCAAAAGAGCTGTCACCAGGAATTTAAAGGACGCAGGGAAGAAACTTATCACCGCCGTATTAGGGTTGGTTAGTATTAATTCGTGTCATCAATTTCGTAACTTTAAATTATGGAAATAAAGGAGCCATCTCATGCATATCAAAAAAAGTTTTATACCATCAGGGAATATCTTGAATTGGAAAATGATGCTTTGGAAAAGCATGAATATTATAAGGGAGAAATATTTGCAATGTTGGGAGCGGGAGCCAGGCATAGTATAATTTCAATTAACCTTATTGGCATTTTATTAAATTCATTAAAGGGAAAAAGTTGTCAGCCTTATGGAAGTGATATGAGGGTTAATATTCCTGAAAATACTTTGTTCACTTATCCTGATATTTCTATTTATTGCGGAGATGTTGTTACGCTTGAAGAAGACGAGAATACCGCCACGCAACCTACTGTCATTTTTGAAATACTTTCTCCTTCAACAAAAAATTATGACCGTGGTGTTAAGTTCATGTTATACCGGGCTATTCCTTCGTTGAAAGATTATATTTTGGTAGATTCTGAATCAATACATGCAGAACATTTTGCTATTAATGATGAAGGCCTTTGGCAATTAAAAGAATATAATAAAGCTAGTGACGAAATTTTTATAAAAACCCTTGAGGTGAAATTGCTGATGAGTGAAATTTATGAAAGAACTAAACTATAAGTAGCAGCTGACCACTATATGTGTTTATATGTTGTGTATATGAAAACCCATATTTTTTTTGCCGGTATTTTAACTATTTCCTGCATGCTTATATCATGTGTATCTCCATGTTCACGGGCAAATTTATTTATAGGATTAATATCGTTCACAGATGCTGAAAGTGATAGCTTAATTCTGCGAAGATTTATAAAAGCAAAAGATTTTACTGAATTAAAGGACACCTTCCTATTATCAAGAGCAACAGGAAATTTTCAAAGGCAGCATGACACTATACTTGTATTTCAATTTCTTGAGGGCTCTGATGGAATTACCAGCAGCTATGATTATGAATTATTAATTCCTAAAACAAATGCTGTTTTTAAAATAAGCGACATTTCGGAAGATATCATGTATAATCATTCCGGAACACGAAAACTTGGTTGTATTAATCCTGTTACCTCTTATGGTTTAAACGGGCAATTAATAAGTAATGATAATTACAATGAGATCATATACATCAAAAAGTAAAATCCGGTATCTCTGAATAAGGTATTTAATTTTATTTATGAAGTCCTTAGTACTTTACAACAAAATGATATTTCCCTGACCCAACTTCCAGCACCATATATCCATCCTCATTTCCAATTAGTGTAATATCTTTTACTGAATTAATCTCTTTTCCACTTTCTGTAATACTGTTTCCCTTGGCAGCAGGGATATATACGTTTGCTTTGGTATTAGCAGGTATTTCAATATCCATCATAATCGCACTGCTGTCAATTTTCCATTCGCAACTTAATCTGCCGTAATAAGTTTCAAGGCTTGCAGATGCCTTACTAAAATTTCCGCCTATATGCGGCTGAATTTTTATATGCTTGTAGCCAACTCCATCTTCATAAGTATCCAACCCAACCATGGAGCGATACATCCAGTCGCCAATGGCCCCATAGGAATAGTGATTAAAAGAATTCATGCCGGGAGTTTCAAACGAACTGTCGGGTTTAATACCATCCCATCTTTCCCAGATTGTTGTAGCACCCATTTTAACGGGGTACAACCATGATGGATAGGTTTGTTGCAATAATAATTTGTAGGCAATGCTGTCGTAACCAAAGCGGGTTAAAACATGACAGAGATAAGGTGTGCCAAGGAAACCTGTTGTTAAGTGTTCATTATAACTCTTTACATTATCAGCAAGACGGGAAGCCGCCTGGGTTCTTAATGATTCAGGAAGCATATCAAAATTTAATGCAAGCACGTAAGCAGTTTGTGTTCCTGAAACAAGACGTCCATTCGGTGTCATATATTCTTTTAGAAAGGCTTCTTTTATTTTTTGTAACAACGCTGTGTACGTTGCCACATCATCATGTTTGCCTAAAACTTTTGCTGCATTTATTAAAAGCTGTGTTGAATGCGCATAAAAGCATTGCGCTATTAAATATTTGTCCGTAACGGCTGCTCTTCCATCATTATCATCGTCAGGACGATAAAATAGCCAGTCTCCAAAATGAAAGCCTGTGTTCCATAAATCATTGTGGCTTTTGCCATGCATATATTCCACCCATGCTTTCATACTGTTGTATTGATTTTCGAGTACCCGCTTATCACCATACGCCAGGTAAACATTCCAGGGAATGATGGTGGCAGCATCGGCCCAGCCTGCAGAACCACCCGCATTGTCGCCCAGCACATTTGGTACAACAAATGGAACGCTGCCGTTTATTTGATCAGCCGCCACATCCTTTAGCCATTTGGCAAAGAAATTATTCACATTCATATTAAATGTTGCTGTGCGTGAAAACACCTGTGCGTCACCCGTCCAGCCGAGGCGTTCATCTCGTTGCGGGCAATCGGTTGGCACATCCAAGAAATTTCCCTTTTGCCCCCATTGAATATTATGTTGCAATTGATTAATAAGAGGGTT
The DNA here is from genome assembly GCA_038258875.1 of Chitinophagales bacterium. Taxonomy (GTDB): domain Bacteria; phylum Bacteroidota; class Bacteroidia; order Chitinophagales; family Chitinophagaceae; genus Ginsengibacter. Next base: position 10,562 of record JBBSPK010000034.1, on the reverse strand, counting down.
AGATGTAGTAAAAGTTCCAGTAGGTTTCATGTCAGAATAAATGGCAACGGCCGTAAAATTTTCAGGCTGTAACTTTCCCTTATAACCTTCAACTTTTATAAATTGAAAGCCATGCCATGTAAAATGCGGTTCGAAAGTTTCTTCTTCGCCACCTTTTAAAATGTAATTATCTTCCGCCTTCGCCGCACGCAGATTATCAGTATAAAAGTTACCATCTTTAGTTAACACTTCGGCATGCGAAATTTTTATTGTATCGCCTGCATTTCCTTTAACTTTTACAATAACCCAGCCCACAAGGTTTTGCCCGAAGTCAATTACATCTTCGCCCGAAGGAGTCTTAAAAATCCGAACAGGCTTAAAGATTTCATGTTTTCTTACAGGCTCGTTTTGGGTTGCTATCAATACATCTTTTGAAAAATCTTTTGTTATAACATTGCTCCATTTTGAATCGTCATAGCCAGGCAATGTCCATCCTTTTTTTTCTTTGCGTGCGTCAATTGTCTCGCCATTATAAATTTCAGCATAACGAATTTCACCGGTTGAAGATTTCCATTTGTCATTTGAAATAACAGAATCAGTTGTCCCGTCACTGTAAACTATGTTCATTTGAAAAAGTAAAGCAATATCTTTTCCATATACATTTATGTTATTACCAAACCCAATAATGCCGCGATACCACCCATTGCCCAATGCTACTCCTATTGCATTGACTCCGTTTTTTATTAAGTCTGTTACATCATACACCTGGTATTGCAAACGGTTTTTATAGCTCGTCCAGCCTGGTGTTAGATACTCATCGCCCACGCGCCGGCCATTTATTTCTGCTTCGTATAAACCATGTGCTGTTATATAGGCTGTTGCTGAAACTATTTTCTTATCAGCATAAAATTCTTTTCTCAAAAGGGGAGAAGGGCGCATAATGCTGTCTTCAACATAGCCGGGCGTAATCCATTCGGCTTTCCAATCTGCCTGCAGGCCTGAAGTTTTTAATAAGCCCATTTGCCAATAGCCAACTTCGCTCCATGCGGATGTTTTACCGGTATTATCCCAAACACGTACCTGCCAGTAATATTTTTTCCCGGATTGTAATTCATTGCCTTTATACACAACATGCACTGATGAATCAGAAGAGACTTTCCCGGAATTCCAAATGATATTTTTATTTTTTGTAAGTGAAGGCAGATCGGCGCCAACACGAATTTCATATGCTGATTGCATAATATTTCTTTTATCAGAAAGAAGTTGCCAGCTAAAGCGTGGCGACAGAACATCAATGCCAATTGGATTGATTTTGTTTTCCAATAAAACATGTTGCACTCTAACCTGTGCAGCAGAAGAAACAGATATAATCAGTGTGATAAGAAAGAGATAATTTTTTTTCATCGCAACAATTTATGATGAAATATAAGGGATAAAAATTATAGCGCCATACGGTGGTATGATGTTGGCCACAAAATTTTTAAATCTCTCTCGCGATCTATAAAAAGAAAATTTTCAATCCATAAATGGCAATGACGACTCGTCGTCTTGTAGAAGTTGATAATGGAGTTTATATAATTAATGGCCTTGGAGGAGCCGGTATGACTTTATCATTTGGATTTGCAGAAGAGGTTATTAAGAAACACATAACCTAAAAGTGCAGTAAAAACCTTAATTCATGGTTGACTTTAAGACTTCCGAAGGCTCTGCTAATTCCTGGTCTGCGTCCTGCACTCTATCCCTTTGTGGCTTGTTCATATTTAACTTACCATTATATTGAGCGCCTAACTCTATTTCGAGTGTATCGGTTGTAATATCACCGGTAACATGGCCCGTCTTTTTTATTTCAAGCTGGGTTGTTTTAACGCTGCCGCTTACTGTACCAAAAATGATAGCCGATTTCGTAATGATATCGCCTTCAACATTGCCTTTCTCACCCAATACAACACCTCCTTCAACTTTTACATTTCCAATTATTTTTCCCTCGATTCGAATAACGGATGTGCCATGCAGTTCACCTGTGAAAGTGTAGCCTTCGCCGATAATTGTTGAAATTTCATTTTGATTGATTTCTAATGGCTGTTGTTCTTTGTTGTTGTTTTTCTTAAACATAATTCGTTAGGGTTTAATTACTTTAAAGTTAAGAATGATTCAGGGTTTATTTTTTGTCCGTTTTGATGTACCTCGTAATGCAGGTGGGGACCGGTAGAACGGCCTGTCGAGCCCACGTTACCTATCTGCTGTCCTATTTCAATTTTCTGTCCAACGGTTACGAGAATTTTTGATAAATGTCCATATAATGTTTCGAAACCATTACCATGTTTTAGCATAATGCAGTTTCCAAATCCACCTCTTGGGCCCGCATATATTACTTCACCTTTTGCCATCGATTTAACCGGCGCTCCAAATGGGGCTCTTATATCAAGCCCTTTATGAGTTTCAACGCCAGCGCCGTCAAATGGATTTTCACGTGTGCCAAATCTTGATGTTATATCTCCATTGAAGGGCATTCCTAAAGGGGTATAAGATATATTATATGCTATCCTGTTTAAGTAAGTGTCATAGAAATCTGCGAGCTCCGTTGTTGAGACAATGTCGTCATCTGGTTCGCCACCTTGTGGCCCTGCCGCGGCAGTTTTTATTCCGCGTGCTTTTAGAAAACTGTTTATTGTTGATAGTTCCGTATCAATTTTTGTAAATTTTTTGCGGACTGCACCGGTATCGATTTGGGTAAATAACGTATGCATTGATTGTATTTTGTTGGCAAGTGTTTCCCTGAGAATATCCTGTTGAATGTTATGTGTTGCAAGGTAAACTATTGCGCCTATTAAAGAAAGGAAGATTAAGGATAATACCGCGATGTATTTTTTCCAATTTAGAATAAGCTTGCTTGAAACCTGGACCGGTTTAATGGCCTGGGCGTTTTTAGTTACAAATAAAATCGTTGTTTTTTCTTTGCCTTTCATTGTACGGGGGATTAACGTAACACTATTGGATTTTCCCTGCGGGAATATCATTTGCTATAATCTTAGCCATGATATTTGTCCAGCCAGTGATATTGTAAACGATAAAATATTTCAATAATTGCCCGCATTCAACCGACTTTTTTTTATGCCCACGAATGAGCAGGCTAAGATGCAGGCTGTCACTACTTTTTGTGGTTTTTACGATAGCATCTTTACCGTATAATTGACCATCGTTTTTAGTACGTCTTTTTTAAATAATTACCGGGATAACTGGTCTGCAATGACACATGAAACAGATACTGCCCCCGGGGTGCCCGGAGCAGCGTTATTTGTGAAAAAAACAATTATGAAAAATCGAAACTGCACTGGCTTCGAAAGCGTGCACGGGTTGCAAAATGCCAGAGGTTGATAGAGTTGTTAAGAATTGTTATTGCAATGTTGATAATTTTTAACATGCCTGTTGATTGTAAAAGAATACTTTCATATAAATTTATAATATGGGAGATGAGTTTACGACATTACAAACCATTTATAATATCGTAAAAACCGATACGAATCCGGAGACCTATTTATGCAGTGCAAGGGAGATTATTTTGAGGCAACTGATTGGGTGGGATATTATTGAACACCACTTAAAAATCCTTGCAGAAAAAGAATACGTGATTATACGGCAGCTTGATAAAATTGCTATCAGTATCACTTCGAGCGGTATTGAAAAAATTAACTCTGCTAAACATTCTGATCAGAAGATTGCAGGTTTCCCCTAAGTCATTTTACAAACTTCTTTAATTTAATTTAGTTTTTGTTTTAACCCTCTTCGTCTAAAAAAGCCGTAATCAATCTTTTCCATTGCAATTCAGAAATACCGATTAAAGCGCCGATACCCACGACAGTGTTTCTAATCTTATCTCTTAATTTTTTTGTATCGGTGTTAAGTACCTCATTGCGCCCATGATATGAAGATGAAACCATATTCTGTTTTCCCGATAAGAAACGTGGAAGTTGCATCGCTTGTAAAAACGTGTGCCGTGTCGTCACTGTTGATATTGGGGTCTTTACATGATCGTACCCGCATGCCACAACTTTCTTCGTCACTGGCAGGACTATTGTCTTCAAGCGCTTCTATCCGTACCCAATCATAGCCTTCTCCTGAAGCCGGTCCCGGGCCGGGAATATCAATTTGGACACAATCACCCAACCGGGCAGATCGTTAGCATTCATTTCCATGTTCGTTCCTCTATTTAAATTCAGCGCTTGCAAATCCACTAAGCATGTGTCAGTTATTTATATCCAGCATTCGTTTGCAGGCTCTTGTAAAAGCATTTGCTGCCTCCCTTTTGCGAACTGAGATTTACAGAATGTTCAACATCATTCGGCTTGCCTTTGGTATTTCCCGGTATTATATGGTTGAATTCCGCTTTCATATAATAAAATTTGAATTAGTATGTCTAATTCTGTGCCACAGATAGAATTCTTTCCCTGGCAATTGGCTTTCAATTCTCATGAGCAACTTTGTAATAGCCGGAAGGAAAATAATGCGCAATCAAGCGGTATTTTTTTTAAATGGGATCATATAAAAAAAATTTCTTTTATCGTGTCCCGATTTTTTTATCTCAATTGTCATGGTGTAAATATTATTAATCTAAAAAAATAAAAAATGGACATTAAACACAACTTATTTATAAAAGCCGCCCCCGACGAGATTTATCATGCCGTATCAACACAAAAAGGTATAACAGGATGGTGGTCAAAAGACTGCACAGTTGGGGAAAACGAGGGAGAGAAATCCCATCTTAAGTTTAACAAACAGGGAACCATTGTCGAAATGGAATTTCTTACTGAAACCCTTGTTATAAACAAGAAGGTCGTTTGGGAAAGCATACAAAATGTAAATAGTTTCTGGAAGGGAACAAAAATAATTACAGAAATTAGTATTGCTGATGGCGGCGCTAATGTGGTGTTTTCTCATGCCGGTTTTGATGATAAATGGGCCGGACAGGAATCTTTTGAGATGACTAAACAAGGCTGGGATCATTTTGTCAAAAGCCTTGTTTCCTATTGTGAAACCGGGGAGGGACAACCCTGGTAAATAAAATAACGACCATCTCAGCTATTTTTTAAAATATGCTCACAACTTTCAATTTTACTTTTCAAAAATTGTATTTCCATTGTAGAATTGGTAAGTTGTAAAGCTTTTTTAAAATTTAAAACGGCTTCATCAAAGTATTTTAGTTTCATACAAAAAACACCTTGTGTTGCGGGGAGCAAATAATAATTTGCAAGCTCATCGCTTCTGGCTAATTCATCCAGGATAACAAGTGATGCATTTTCGCCTTCCAGCTTGCTTTTTATTATGGCTAAATTTAAAGCGATAATAGGATTGGGCTTTAACTTATATAAAAGCTCATATTGTTTGTAAATGCTCTTCCAGTCGGTATTATCAAAACTTCTTGCCATGCAATGTTCTGCTGCTATAACCGCCTCAAGGTGATAAGCAGAGAGATTTTTTCCTTCTGAAGAGTCATGTAAATATTGAACGCCAAGGGCAATTAATTCTTTATTCCAAAGTTGACGGTTTTGTCCTTCAAAAATAATGATAGCACCTTTATCGTCAATGCGTGCATCAAATCTTGCAGCGTGGAAACACATAAGCGAGAGTAAAGCATAAATCATTTTGTGATCCCGGAAGTGATCAGCCAGTAATTTAGTTAACCGCATGGCTTCAAGGCATAAATCTTTATTAATAACATCAGGGCTATTGGAAGCATTATACCCTTCATTGAACATGAGGTAAAGTGCCAGGCAAACTGTGTACAGTCGTTTTCCCAAATCCATTCCGGCAGGAATTGCAAAGTCCACGGCGGATTCACGGATACTTTTTTTAGCTCTGTATAAACGCTTGCTGATCGTTGATTCTGTTGTAAGCAAAGCCTTGGCAACTTCTTTAATGCCAAAGCCGCATAAAGTTTTCAGTGTTAAAGAAATTTGCGATTCAGTATTCAACGATGGATGGCAACATGTAAAAATCATCCTGAGCTGGCTGTCTTCAATTTCTTTTTCCATGAAGAAATTATCAATGTGTTGCTCATAATATATTTCCGTTTTGAAAAAGGTATTTTGATAATTCTGAATTAATTTATTTCTCTTTAATTCATTGAGAACTTTTCTCCGTGATACCTGCATGAGCCATGCAGACGGATTATCGGGTATGCCGTTGGTGCTCCAGTTATCTATTGCAGCAATGAGCGTATCCTGCATCATGTCTTCTGCCAGCTGAATATTTGAAACGCCAAAAATTTTTGTGAGCGTGGCTATGAGTTTTCCCGACTCGGTGCGAAAAAGATGTTCTACTAATTGTTCACTATTTTGCTCCAAGGTTATTTAATTTTTGGCCATGCTAACGGTCGCACTTCAATTTTGTACAATCCTAAATGAGGCGAACTTTTTACAATATTATTTGCCTCCTCCTGGTTTTCGGCTGCTATTAAAAAATATCCTGCAATAATCTCTTTGGATTCTAAAAAAGGGCCGTCGGTTAAAATCTCTTCATTGGGATTTGTAAGTAAAGCGCCGTTATCTTCCAGTCGTTGCCCGCCAATATACTTGTCTCCAAGATTGGTTACCCACGATTTGTAATCAGATAACAATTTCTGAAGCTCATCAGGAGACAAGTGATTCATGCCATCACCTTTTAGAATCAATAAAAATTCCTGCATATCATTTGTTTTTTATAACGACAACTGAAGTTAGTAAATCAGGACAAAGGTATCTTCAATGGCAATCATTTTATGTAGTTGAATTTGCGGCGAGGTATCAAAAACGATAATGGATTAAAAGGAATCAAAAACTATTTGACTTTTATTAGCGGCTGCCATCTTTTATAGGTTGCACTTCGCCAAAGCCACTCCAACGGCCCATAGTTAAAATACCTAAACCACGCTGTGCTGGCAAAAATTTGAATAAGGAAAACAATAATTCCAAATAAAGTATAATAAACAGGCCCTACCTTTTCCATATATCCAAGGCCTGCATTATAAAAGACAAAATTTCCAATAAGAGTCTGCAAAATGTAATTACTAAATGCCATTTTCCCTACTGGCGCAAATATTGATAAAAGTTTCTTACCTGCGGCCGTTTGAAATAATAAAATGAAGAGCGCAGTGTAAGCAGACGCAAGGGGCGCCACACCTAAAGCATACGCAATTGTCTGGTAAAGCCCGTCTGTTGTAAGCTTGTAGTATGCACCACTGCTGTTTTGCATGTAATTTGCAAGCATATAGTTTGCGGGCAAGCCCAATGCTATTCCCAAAATAATAATGTAGAATAATAATTTTTTATTTGGAGCAATTCGTTTATAATAATTTCCCCGGCCCATAGCAACGCCAATCATCATCATCCCCAATACTTTTGAAATGCGACTTATAAAAAATAAGTCGCCATACCTGTAAAAAAATCCGGCAATGTCTCCTTTCAATATATCCAGCCAACTCTTAGAATGTATTAAGTTGCGAAACGATTCCTCACTGGTTACACCATTTAATTTCTCATCAACCATACCACCGGTTCTAAACAAAAGATCGGATGGATAAGTAAGGACCGGGAACAACATTTTTAATCCATACAATAAAATAGGTGATAAAACAAGAATGATACCGATGATGAAAAGCTGTTTGTTGGTAAGGCGGAATAAGGGCAATAATATAAACCCAAGTAGAGCGTAAAAGAAAACAATATCACCTGGCCAAAGCAACAAATGAAACGCTCCTAACAACAGCATCGTAGCCAGCCTTCTTTTTACGAGTGAAAATGCCTTAATTCCTTTTACTTCAAGGCGCCTTATTTGCAGCGAAACTCCCCAACCAAATAAAAAGCTGAAAATCGAATAGAACTTTCCTTCAACAAACATGTGATGGAGAAATAGCATTTTCGTATCCCATCGTGGTGTCAGCCACCGGCCTGTTGATACCGGGGTAACGAAGTCATACCAGGCAAAGGCATTAAGATTAGCGATAAATATTCCAAATATTGCAAAGCCACGCAATACGTCCATGAAAATTTCTCGTTCGTTAGACTGAACCGGGGATACTGAATTCATTAGTTTTATGAGGTGTTCCTTTCTTCAAATTAGCATCATACTACCGGACAATGCATCCTGGTTACGTAACATGAATATATAAAACTTATAAAACTTATAATTTATTTTCTGCCATTATTTAGGAACCGGCCAGGTTTTGACATGTTATCCCAACAAATTTCCCGGCAATGAAATACAACGGAAAAATCCCACAAGCCAGTTTTCACTAGGTTTTACGCCGTCTTCGAAAATGAAATCTTTTTATGGTGTTTCACTGGAGAAGGATCAACCCGGTATTATTTACCATAGCATTGACGTAAATGGTGCCAGGTACGATCAGTACAATAATGACTCATTATTCTGGGAGCCGGGAAATCTGCCGAAATGATTAATTATCATCTTCAGCATGATTTTTATAAACGGTAAGAATCTCCGGGATACTTTCCTGACCTTTAAAAGAAAAATGTTACGAAAAAATTTCCTGCAAAAGACTATTCTTGATACCGCGGGCTTATTCACGATTCCTTTATTATTTCAATCTCATTCCGCTCACGCAAAAAAAAACAGCGCAATTGATCAGCTACCTGCAGAAAAAGTAAAAGAGTTTGTAATTGCAGGGCATCGGGATCTTACTAAAGTCAAATCGATGTTGCAGGAATTGCCCGGGTTGTTATATGCAACATGGGATTGGGGAGGCGGTGATTTTGAAACGGCCCTCGAAGGTGCAGGTCATGTTGGCGACAAAGAAATTGCCAATTTTCTTATTACCACAGGTGCCAGGGCTAATTTATTTGTATTAACCATGTTAGGAAAAACACAAATTGTAAAAGCTTATCTCGATATTTTTCCAGAATATATCAAAGCAAGAGGGCCTCACGGGTTGACATTTTTACATCACGCTCAAAGAGGCGGCGAGGATTCAAAGGAGCTGCTGGAATATTTTCAAAGCAAAGGGTTGACTGAAACAAAGTTGCCGTTATAATCTTTTGTTCATTCTTTAATCACGAATTTTGGATCGCTTTAAAGCAACCGCACTTTCAATAAATAACACTAGCGCAATTCCTGCTGTGTAAGCACCTATATCTATCCATTCGAATGATGTACCTAATATAATTCTTGCCAGGGTGAACTTTTGAAGCTCAGCTTTATTTAGAACATAGAAATATTGTAAAATTTCTATTATATAATAAAATAACAATACGCCGGTTGCTGTTCGCCAAACTTCAGTACTTAGGAAAGATTGTAAAAAGCAATAGATCAAAATTACCACTAAGAAGTCTCCAACATAAGAGCGAATAAAATTGTCGTGAATAAATAGAGCGATGCCAATTTCAATAATTAAAATGATGATTGCATAAATTAAATATTGTTTTTTAAACTTTAATAGTGCAACCAAAATTTTCATCTTTTTATTTAATTTCTCTCAATTTAACAAACGACGGTTAATATGTTTGAGATATAAAAAGAGCGGCATCAGCCGCTCTTTCACTTCATTAAGAAAACCTTAAATAGGCGTCCAGTATTCATTCTAAAGCCTGTAATTATCCTAACAACTTAAGGTTAGTTGTATTCTTATGTTGCGAAGCTGTTGGCAGATTTTGTTTAGCAGGATTGCTGATTACTTTGTCTTCCTGTGTTGAATTGACTTCGTTGGCTGAATGGGCAACCTGCACAAAACTCATTACCGGTAAAGAAACAGATACGATTAATAACTGTAAGGCAAACCAAAAATTTTTAAGGCTTTGTAAGAAATTGCTGTTTGAATTAAATGTTTTCATTTTGATTTTTTTTAAAATGTTTTTAATTGTTTGTGCCAATAAGATTTCCAACGCGGTGCCAAACACATAAAATCATTAAAAATCAATGATTTGTAAAAATGAGGAGAGAACGACGTTGTTCGGAAACGAACAGGTGTAACATCACCAGCGGACATTCTTTACTCTCGAATGCAGAAAGTAATTAAAAAATGTATTGTAGGATTTATTATCAAGATTATGAATAGGAGTTGATTGCTTCCAAATGTCATTAAACTGATGGCATTGCAAATTCTTCGGGAAATTTCTGTTGCACAAGATTCTCGGCGTCGAGCAACATATTGCTTACATCATTTAGATTAAATGCAACGCCAACTTCCTCCAGAGCCTGTTGGGTTTTGCGACCAATTTGTCCGTCGATGTTACCAATTACTTTACTCAACCTGATAAGACAGGACTGAATTGCAGCCTGGGCCTGGTTGTTGCGGAATGCATCTACATGCACTCCTATTGAAAGAATGGCGCTTGCTGCGGCGGCGGTATAAGGTTTAAAATTATTTCCTTTTCCGTTAGAATAATATTCATAAACTATTTGATGGCTTCCACGGCAATCAAAATGCCATGCTTCCGACGCATTAGGTTTAGGTTGTTTGATGATGGGCGACACACCATATTTGTCAGCAATGGTCCAAAAATCGGCAAGCGGAATTTTCATAGCGCTTAAATCCATATCAAACGCACGGCCTGCCTCGTGAAAGCTTCCACCGGGTGGCGGACTGAACGCCTTTT